>LGFQ01000107.1 GCA_001508935.1 Synergistales bacterium 54_24 | reverse complement strand
GTCCACGAGGATTACGGAGTGGCGCAGTTCCTCGGCACTCAGCCCGTGGAGGTGGACGGCGGGCCTCAGGAGTTCTTGAAGCTCGAGTTCGCCGAGGGGAAGCGCCTCCTCGTGCCCGCCTTTCAGCTTTATAAAATTTCACCTTATGTGTCACCTTCGGGTTCAGAGGCATCTCCAGATCATCTGGATAGGAAAACATGGAAGCGTTCCCTCGAGAGCGCCAAGCGGAGGGCTGAGGAGGCGGCCAGGGAGCTCGTCGAGCTATACGCCAAAAGGGAAGGGTTGAAGGGTTACGCCTTCCCTCCCGATGGCGAACTCCTTGCGCGCTTCGAGCGCACCTTTTCCTACGACGAGACGCCAGATCAGCTCAGGGCAATTGAAGCCATAAAGAGAGACATGGAAAGCCCGCTGCCGATGGATCGCCTTGTCGTGGGGGACGTGGGTTACGGCAAGACGGAGATAGCGATGCGGGCTGCCTTTAAGGCCGTAGAGGGCGGCAGGCAGGTGGCGATTTTGGTTCCCACGACGCTCTTAGCTCAGCAACATTATGCGACCTTCAAATCTCGCCTTGTGGGGTTTCCCGTATCCGTCGAGGTCCTCTCCCGCTTCGTCCCTCAACGGCGCCAGACGCAGATCTTGCACGATGTAGAAGAGGGAAAAGTAGACATCTTGATAGGCACTCACAGGCTATTGCAGAGAGACGTGCGCTTCAAGGACCTCGGTCTCGTTATCATAGACGAAGAACATCGCTTCGGCGTGAAACACAAGGAGTATCTGAAGAAGATGAAAAGCCAGGTCGACGTGCTCGCCATCTCTGCCACGCCCATACCGAGGACGCTTCACATGGCTCTCAGCGGGTTGCGCGACATATCCGTGATCGCCACGCCACCCAAAAACAGGCGCCCCGTCATAACGGTGGTCAACCCGTGGAGGGATGAGCTCGTCAAGAAGGCCATCGTGCGGGAGATAGCGCGTGGAGGGCAGGTCATCTTCATCCACAACCGCGTGCAGAGCATAAAAGAGTGCGCTGCCCGGTTGCGGGCGCTCCTGCCGAGCGCGAGGATAGGCATAGCCCATGGCCAGATGGAGGAAGGTCGCCTGGACAAGGTCATGGTGGACTTTTTGGACGGAAAATTGGACGTTTTGGTCTGCACTACAATAGTGGAAAGCGGTCTTGATATAGCGAGGGCGAATACGCTCATCGTCGACGACGCAAGGCGGTTCGGCTTGGCACAGCTTTACCAGCTGCGCGGCCGCGTGGGCAGGAGAGATGAGCAGGCCTTCGCTTACTTCCTTTACCCTGCCGAGCATCCTTTGTCTCGGGAGACTCAGGAGAGGTTGGAGGCCATAGCTGAGTTAACCGAACTCGGCTCGGGGTATCAGCTTTCCTTAAGGGATCTGCAGATCCGCGGCGGCGGCGAAATATTGGGCCTGTCTCAGCATGGCCACGGGGACAAGGTCGGCCTTTATCTGTATTACAAGCTCCTCGAGGAGGCAATACTCAAGGCCAGAGGAGAAGCCGCTCAGAAGGTCGCCCTTGTAGAGGTGAAGCTTCCCTTGGGCATACCGCCGTCTTACATACCCCAGGACAGCGTGAGGGTCGCGCTCTACCGCAGGCTCTTAAAGGCAGATTCGGGACCAGAAGTTGATGAGCTCGCCAGAGAGATCGGGGATCGCTTCGGCCCGCCGCCGGAAGCCGTACGACTTCTTTTGGCTTGTGCTCGCCTGCGGGCGCAGCTCCACCTCGTTGGGGTAGAATATGCTCGTTGCACTTGGGATGAAACGTTGGTTACGGGTGAGGCGGAAGGGCTTAAATCTTTGGTCTCAGGGCTTACCGGCTGGGTCGTGCAGGGCAGTAAAGCCATAGGTCCAGGAGGCCCAAGGGCTGTTGTGGCGTTGGCCTCTCACCTCGAGGTGTTCTCTGCAGAAGGGGCACCTGGCCGTTGACGGACAGGGGGATTGGTATGTGCGAAGGCGAACTCTTCGGAAGGATCGTCGCTATAATGAAGCGCCTCAGATCTCCAGACGGATGTCCTTGGGATCGCAAGCAGACGTTTCAAACTCTGACATCGCATATCATAGAAGAGGCATACGAGCTCGTGGACGCGCTGGATAGAGGGGACAAAAACGGCATGTGCGAGGAGAGCGGGGACCTGTTGCTTCAGGTGGTCTTCGTCTCGCAGTTGGCGGAAGAGGAAGGGTTTTTCGATATAGCTCAAGTGTTGAAAAAGCTCGAAGAAAAGCTAATCCGCCGCCACCCTCATGTCTTTGGGGATCTGAAGGCGGCCGATAGCGACGAAGCGAGGCGAAACTGGGATCGCATAAAGGCGAGCGAGCGCGCCGACAAGGAGGATAACTCCGTAATAGCCGGAGTGCCGCGCAGCATACCTGCGCTCCTCAGGGCCTTTCAGATCCAAGAGAGGGCTGCAAGAGTCGGCTTTGACTGGCCTAAGGGGGGTCTATTGCCCCTTTGGGAGAAGATTTCCGAGGAGGCGGAGGAGCTCAAGTGTGCCATAGAGGGAGAGTGCGCAGAAGAGATAGAGGAGGAGGTAGGGGATCTTCTCTTCGCGACGGTGAACCTGTCGCGCCATCTGGGCATCGACCCGGAGAGAGCCCTTCAGCGGACAAACGAAAAGTTTTCGGCTCGCTTTCGGTTTATCGAGGAGCGCGTGAGGGAGAGCGGTCGCCAGTGGAGCAGCTTCTCGTTGGAAGAACTTGATTCGTTGTGGCGATCGGCCAAGACGAAAACTTAAAGGTCGAGGTGAAACGATAGAATGATGAACGACAAGAGATTTGGAGAGAATGTAACTCGAAAGGCAGTTGGCATCACGGAAACGTCGTTGAGGGACGGACATCAGTCCCTTATGGCCACGCGCATGCGCACAGATGACATGCTCCCCGTTGTAGAGATGATGGACGAGGTTGGGTTTCACTCGTTAGAAGTGTGGGGAGGGGCGACGTTCGACACCTGCATGCGATTCCTCGACGAGGATCCATGGGAGAGGCTCCGCACGTTGAGGAGGCATTTCAAGAAGAGCAAACTTCAGATGTTATTGCGCGGGCAAAACATCGTGGGCTACCGTCATTATGCCGATGATACAGTGAGGGAGTTCGTGAAGCGCGCCGTCGGCAATGGCCTCGATATCATCCGCATCTTCGATGCCTTGAACGACTTGCGCAATATGGAGATAGCCGCGGATCAGGTCAAGAAAGAAGGTGCCCACCTTCAAATGGCGATCTCATATACCATATCGCCAGTCCATACGCTTGAAGCCTTTCTTCAGATGGCCCTCGATATGGTGAGCATGGGGGCGGATTCCATATGCATAAAGGACATGGCTGGTCTGCTCGGCCCCATGGATGCCTACGAACTGGTAAAAAACATAAAGGAAAAGGCGAATGTGCCCGTTCAGATGCACACACATTACACGAGCGGCTTGGCCTCTATGACGTATCTGGCAGCTATAATGGCCGGGGCCGATGTGGTCGACTGCGCCATCTCTCCTTTCGCTATGGGAACGAGCCAGCCAGCCACGGAGACCTTCGTCGCAGCTCTTCATGGTAGCCCTTACGACACCGGCTTAAGCCTGGAAAAGCTGATCCCCATAGCGGAATATCTCAAGAAGGTGCGAGAGAAATACAGCCATCTCTTCATAGGGATGCAAGGCGTGGACGTGAACGTCCTCGCCTACCAGATCCCAGGCGGCATGTATTCCAACTTCGTGGGCCAGCTCAAGGAGCAAAACGCCTTGGACAAACTCGATATCGTGCTGAAAGAAGTCGAGCGCGTGCGCCGCGAGATGGGCTACCCGCCGCTCGTAACGCCAACCAGCCAGCTCGTGGGGACACAGGCTACCCTGAACGTCTTGGTGGGGGAGCGGTGGAAGGTGGTGCCCAAGGAGGTACAAAACTATTTCCTTGGGCTTTACGGCAGACCGCCTGCTCCCGTTGACCCCGAAGTGCAGCGCAAAGTCATCGGTGACCAAGAGCCCATCTCGTGCCGACCTGGCGAAGTCATAGAGCCGGAACTCGAGAAGGCGAAGGAAGCGATAGAACCGTGGATCTTGCAGCCAGAAGATGTCCTATCCTATATCCTCTTCCCGGCGGTTGCCAAAGACTTCTTGGTCCGCAAATACGCCCGGACCGTCAAGCGCGACGTGGGCTTGGGAGAGGCGTTGGAAGGGGTAGCCTATCCCATGTGAGCTGTGAGTGATATAATAACAGCAGAAAGGAAGCGATATTTGCCATAAGGAGGTTTATGGCGTGACCGTAGAGAAGATTCAGGAGACCATAGATAAGGACATTCGCCCAGTGCTTCAAAGCCACGGCGGAGATGTGGAGTTCTTGGGCTACGACGATGCTACTAAGACGGTGCGTATTCGCCTAACTGGGGCTTGCGGTTCGTGCCCCTTCGCGCAGGAGACGCTTCGCCTTCATGTGGAATCGACCTTGAAAAAGGCGTTCCCCGAGATCTCCAAGGTAGCGCGGGCATAAA
>LGFQ01000106.1 GCA_001508935.1 Synergistales bacterium 54_24 | reverse complement strand
TGGCCGATTGGTTGAGCTTGCATCGAGAGCTTGAACCGAGATCGCTTTGGGAAGGACTCGCCGAAAGCGGAGCCGACCTAACGGGAAAAGCTGCGGCAGGTGCGAAAACCTTGGCCCTTCATATGAGAGAGATTTTAGAGCGCTCGAACAACGTGGGCGCAGTCATCGATTACGTGCTCGACTCGGTGGGATATGCCGATTACCTGAGGAGGCACGACCCCAAGGACTGGGAGGAGCGGCTCGAAAACGTGAGAGAGCTCCTCTCAGTAGCTGGCAGCTCGGGGGGGTTGGCGGAAATGCTGGCCGAGGTCGCGCTCTTCACCGACATGGATCTCCCAGACGAGGGCGAGGATAGGGTTAACCTTTTGACCCTCCATGCCGCGAAGGGGCTTGAATTTCCCGTCGTCTTCCTGGTAGGGCTCGAAGAAGGGCTCTGTCCCCACGAGAGGTCAATCGAAGAGGCGAGCGATGTCGAAGAAGAGAGGCGTCTCTGCTACGTCGGCATGACCAGGGCGAAGGAGATGTTGTATCTCAGCTGTGCTAACAGCCGCCTGCTCTTCGGCATGAGAGGGCATCGTGAACCGTCTCGCTTCCTCGATGAAATCCCAGATGAATACAAGATCTTGGACGACCGCAGGGAGGAGGAAGGCTATGTTAGTTATAGGCCTCACCGGAGACGTTGGGGGTGGTAAAAGCAGCGTGGCGCTCCTCTGGGAGAAGGAAGGGGCTCGCGTAGTCGATGCTGATAAGATCGTGCGCGAACTGTGGCAGGAGCCAGAGATTATAGGAGCGGCCGTCGCCAGGTGGGGAAGCGCCATCCTCGATTCCGATGGCTCAGTGCGTCCTCGGGCCGTGGCGCGTTTGGCCTTCTCGGATGTGCGCGAATACAGATGGCTTTGCGATCTCATCCATCCTGAAGTAGTGAGGCGCATGGAAAGGGCCGTATTCGCCTCAAGTGGGTGGGTCGTGGCCGAGATCCCGCTCCTTTTTGAGGTGGGCGTGCCGTGGTGGGTCGATTTTGTCGTCTATATCGCCGCTCCGTTGGGCGAGCGCCTGGCGCGCCTCTCATCCGCGAGAGGATGGGGCGAAGAGGAGCTGATGGGCCGCGAGGCTCGCCTTTTGCCTCGCGAGGAGAAGATTCGTTCCTCCCATTGGGTGATAGAAAACGATGGGACGCCGGAGGAGTTGCGGACCAAGGTGGCCGGGCTCGCCAAGATGTTTTCTTTTCTCTCTGAGCCGATAGAAGTGACTGTGAGTTGCGGCAGCGAAGAGGAGGCCAGGCGTCTATCCAAAGCGGTTATCGATGGGCGAAAGGCCGCCTGTGCCCATGTTTATCCCATAGAAAGCCTCTACTGGTGGAAGGGCAGCATAGAGAACGAGCATGAGTGGGAGGTTTCGTTTAAGACCGTCTTTCCTCTCTATCCCGATCTGGTCAAAATTATATCTGAAGAGCACAGCTACGAAGTGCCAGTCATAAATGCGACATCCGTAGTCAAGGCGAACAGGGATTCTTTGCTCTGGTTATGGGAGGAGCTATCAGGTGAACCTGATAACCACGCATATCGGAGCTGACTTCGACTCTATCGCCAGCATGGTTGCCGCATCGAAAATTTATGAGGGCTCTCAGCTCGCCTTCTCGGGTTCAGCTGCCAGAAATGTGCGGGAGTTTTTGAGGAAATTCGGCGGTCGTTGGAACGTCTTGACGCCGAGCAAGGTGGACGCCTCTTCTGTCAGGTTGCTCGTGGTCGTGGATGCCTCTTCCCCCTCTCGCATAGGTCCCTTCGCATCGCTCGTAGGAGCTCCAGGCGTGACCGTTCACGTTTACGATCATCACCCGCCCGATCAAGTCGAGATGAACGCAAGCCTTGCTGTGATAGAGCCGGTTGGAGCTACCACGACGATCCTGGTGGAAAAGCTCTTGGAAGCGCACGTGCCGATATCGCCTCAGGAGGCGACGCTGTTCGCCATGGGGATATACGAAGACACGGGCGCGCTCACCTTTGGGGCCACATGCAAGCGAGATTTTGCGGCTGTCGCTGCCCTATGGGAGCTGGGCGCCGACATGACTCAGATCCCAACTTATGTAGAGCTGGACCTGAGCGCCGAGGAGAGGGCCTTTCTGGACAAGCTCATAGAAAACGCCAGGGAATATTTTATAGGTGGCGCCAAGGTGGTGGTCTCCCTTCTTTCAGCCAATGGTTACATGGATGGGCTTTCGCTTTTCGTCCATCGCCTGCGGGATTACTTCGGTGCGGACGTGGCACTGGCTATCGTCACTATGGAGAGGCGCACCTACGTAATAGTGCGAAGTAGAGAAAGCGTCTTGAACGCCGCATCGTTTTTGGCGCCGTTGGGCGGAGGAGGACACCCTCAGGCTGCTGCCGTCGCCCTTCCCCGTCAAGATCCCGAAGAGCTGTTGGCTGACCTCGAAAGAAAACTCAGGAGCGCCATAACGCCCCAAGTTCGTGTGCGCGACGCTATGACCAGTCCCGTAATGGCCGTATCGCCCGGGCTTTCTATAGATGAGGCCTATCGACTCATGATGCGCTATGGCCATGCCGCCCTTCCTTTGGTGGAGGGGGGGAAACTCGTCGGTATTATAACGAGAAAAGATCTTGACAAGGCCCACATGCATGGCCTTGGATCGGCCCCGGTGAGTGAGTTTATGAGCGAAGGGGTTATTTCGATTTCCTCCAACGCCTCCATACACGAAGCCCATCAGCTCATGGTCGTGCACAACATAGGACGCCTCCCGGTGGTGGATAATGGCAAGCTCGTGGGAATTTTGACGCGCACCGACTTATTGCGAGCCCTTTACCCGTCGTCGATACCCCCCGAAGAACGCCAGATGGGGCTTTCGCTTCCCTGGACGGAGGGGGTCTCAGAACTCATGGCCCAGAGGCTTCCGGCGTGGGTGCAACAGTTATTGCGAAGGCTCGGAGAGCGAGCTGAGGGTATGGGCATGCAGGCTTACATCGTGGGGGGTTTTGTCAGAGACCTGCTCTTGGACCGCCAGAATCTCGATCTGGACGTGGTGATAGAGGGAGACGCCGTCTCCTACGCCGAGTCTTGGAGGAGAGACGGCTGTGACGTGGCCATTCATCAGCGCTTCAGAACTGGGACTATAACATTCCCAGGCGGGCGAAAGGTCGATGTAGCTACGGCACGCCGGGAGTTCTACGAATATCCGGTGGCTCAGCCTACGGTCTTGAGCGATTCGCTGAAGCACGATCTCTATCGTCGAGATTTCACGGTCAACGCCATGGCTATATGCATAAACCCGTCGATGTGGGGCACGCTCATAGATTATTTCGGCGGCCGTCGCGACCTGCAAAAGAAATTGCTCAAAGTGTTACACAATGTGAGCTTTGTGGAGGATCCGAGCCGCGTCTTGAGAGGCGTAAGGCTGAAATGGCGCTTAGGCTTCTCGATGGAAGAAAACACATTGCGGCTGGCAAAGAGCTGCATAAAGGGAGGACTTTTGGCCCTCCTCTCTGGGACGAGGGTGCGCGGAGAGCTTGAGATCATTTTCCGCGAGGGAAACCCCTACCCGGTGTATAAAGAGCTAGCCGACCTCGGCGCCTGGGAGGCGCTCTTCTTAGGGATTAAGCTCGATAGAAACGTAGATAGAAAAACGAGGCGCCTCGCTTTCCTCATTAAGCGATTATCGGGCGAGCTGTCAGAGGAGGAAAGGGAGTCCCTATGGCTTGCTTACCTTTCGGCCCTTCTCTTCTCATCGTCGGATGAGGCGCAGTGGCGAGCGCTGGACAAGTTGCACTTGGCGCCGAGCGAGAGGGCAGCGGTGAGGCGTGCCTTAGAAGATCTGGGCACGGCCGAACAAGAGTTAGGCGGCAGGGGTTTCAAAGAGCCCGCGCATATCTATAATTTCCTCAAGGGCGTGCCAGTGTCTACCGCTTTCCTTTGGGCTGCAGCCACGGATCGCCCCAGGGTCAGAAGGCGCATCTTGCTGTTTTTTACCCGCCTTCGCAAGATTCGGCCCATGTTGACTGGGAGAGACATCTTGGAGATGGGTTACAGGGAAGGTCCTATCGTGGGCGAAATCTTAAATGGGTTGCTGACGGCCCGCCTCAATGGGATTGTGGAGACGCGCGAAGAAGAGATCGAGTGGGTGCGGCGCTCCTTCCCGTTAAAAGAAAGGACGTGATGACGATGTATGGTATGCCCAATTGGGCTGACCTCGTTTTGAGCATACCGGCCGTGTTGTGGGCCATAACTTTTCATGAATATTGCCATGGCTATGTGGCGTATAGGCTGGGGGATCCCACGCCCGAGGCCAGCGGTCGACTGACGCTGAACCCCTTAGCTCACCTCGATATATTCGGGACATTGATGCTCCTCCTCTTTCGCTTCGGCTGGGCTAAGCCTGTGCCTATAGATCCTCGACACTTCAAACGCCCAGGGAGGGACATAATCCTGGTATCCCTCGCAGGTGCCGCAGGGAACATCTTGACGGCTGTCATCTGCGGCTTAGCCGTGCGCTTATTTCCGACGCTGTTTTGGGCGAACCTCGCC
>LGFQ01000105.1 GCA_001508935.1 Synergistales bacterium 54_24 | reverse complement strand
CGGTCCCTTCTGGTCTTCAGGGCCATGATCACCTCTTCGAGCGAGGCGTTGCCGGCCCGCTCGCCCAAGCCGTTTATCGTGCCCTCTACCTGGCGCACTCCGCTTTGAACTGCAGCTAACGAGTTGGCCACCGCCAATCCCAAGTCGTTATGGCAATGGACGGACCAGATTACGCCGGGAGGCGTTCCGACTCCGTCGATGATCTCCTTGACGAAGGCAGCGAACTCCTGCGGTACGGCGTAACCCACCGTGTCGGGGATGTTTAACGTGGTGGCGCCGCATTCTGCAGCGGCCTTGAAAACCTGTATTAGAAAGGCCGGGTCGGAACGGCTTGCGTCCTCGGCAGAGAATTCCACATCGTCGGTAAAGCTCTTCGCATATGAGACAGCATTCCTCACCTCGTCTAAAACCTGTTGACGGCTCATCTTGAGCTTGTGCTCCATGTGGATGTCGCTTGTGGCTATGAACACGTGGATCCTGGGATGCTCGGCCGGCCTCACCGCCTCCCACGCCGCTTCGATATCGCCTTTGCGCGTCCGAGCCAGTCCCGCGATCACCGACCCCTTAACCTCGGAGGCTATGGCTTTTACCGCTTCCAGGTCGCCGGGGGATGCGGCTGGAAATCCCGCCTCGATGACGTCAACCTTGAGTTGCGCAAGCTGGCGGGCGATCTGGAGCTTTTCAGCCGTGTTCAGGTTGATGCCGGGCGCCTGCTCTCCATCTCTCAATGTGGTGTCGAATATCCTCACTACACCGTCAATACCGTCGTTCATCTTCACTCATCTCCTCCTGTTTTTAAGCGAGGGGAGTTCCCCCTCGCTCGGTTTAGAGACATGATCAGTACTCTGGGGCTTCCTTTGCCTCCATCCAGGTCATCATGCTGCGCAATTTCTTGCCCACCTGCTCTATTTGGTGTTCACGTTCGCTCTTTACCCACTTTTTCATCCTCGGGCGGCCGCTCAAGTTTTCCAATATCCAATCCTTGGCGAATGTGCCGTCTTGTACGGAAGCGAGCAGCTCTTTCATCGTGGAGCGCACGTGCTCGTCTATCACCCTGGGGCCCGCAGTCAAGTCTCCATATTTTGCGGTGTCGCTGACCGAATAGCGCATCCACGTGAGACCCCCTTCGGCCATCATGTCGACGATGAGCTTTAGCTCGTTCAGGCACTCAAAATATGCCAGCTCCGGTTGATAACCGGCCTCTACCAGCGTCTCAAAGCCGGCCTTCACCAATTCCGTAACGCCGCCGCACAGCACAGCCTGTTCTCCGAAGAGGTCGCTTTCCGTCTCCTCGGCGAAGGTCGTCTCTATTACGCCGGCTCTGGTGGCGCCAAGGCCCTTCGCATACGCTAAAGCCAGGTCTTTTGCCTTCCCGGATGGATTTTGGTATACGGCCAGGAGCGCGGGCACGCCCTTCCCTTCGGCGAACATGCGGCGCACGAGGTGGCCCGGCCCTTTGGGCGCGATCATGAAGACGTCTACGTTGGACGGCGGCTCGACCTGATGGTAGTGTACGGTGAAGCCGTGAGCGAATACGAGGGCCTTCCCGGGTCCGAGCTTATCCTTAACCTCTTTTTCGTAAATATCTTTCTGGACGTGGTCGGGCGTCAGGAAGACGATAAAGTCGCCCTCACGCGCTGCCTCTCCCGGCGAAAGCACCTTGAAGCCGTCATTTGATGCGGTGGCGCGGGAGCGGCTTCCCTCGTGCAGCCCAACCACTACGGAGATGCCGCTGTCTCTGAGGTTTTTGGCGTGGGCGTGTCCCTGACTTCCGTAACCTAACACTGCTACGGTCTTGCCTTTGAGAAGCTCAAGATTTGCATCCTTGTCATAATACATATTTGCCACTTACATTCGCCTCCCTGAAGTTTTTTGCCTTTCAATCGTTTGCCGTTCCGAACCCTGCTCGTCCTAAGGCCACCGCACCGCTTCCTGCCATTTCGAGCACTCCGAAAGGCTCAAGCGTCCGCAGCAGCGCTTCCACCTTTTCTGCGTCGCCGGTGACCTCTAAGATTACGGCGTCGCTTCCCACGTCCACAACCCGGCTTCGGAAGACCTCCGCCGTCTGGAGCAGGTTATGCCTCTCCTCTGGAGAAGCTCTGACCTTCACGAGCATTATTCGCCGCTCCACGAAGGACCCCTGGGTGAGATCTTTCACCTCAACCGCTTCCACGAGCTTTTCGAGCTGTTTTATCATCTGTTTTGAGGATACCTCATCCGCCTCGACAACCATCGTGAAGCGGGAAAGCCCCGGCCTGTGCGTCCTTGCCACGCTCAGGCTTTCCACGTTGTAGCCTCGCCGGGAGATCAAATTAGAAAGCCGCGTGAGAACCCCTGGATGATCCTCCGTCAACACCGAAAGCGTCCGCTTCATTCTCATCACCTCCTTTCGTTTGAGCGAATAAAAAAAGGCCGGGATCCCTTTTGCTTAGGATCCCGGCCCTGGAACGCTAAGGTAAAACGGTCCTCAAGCTCCAGGAGGGGACCCGCAGCTCAGCGCCAGAATGCCCAGAATAATTATTACTACTACCGCCAACGCAACGCGGTCTAACTTGGCCATGAGCTACTCCCCCTCCTTTGCTCTTCCATGATATAAGGACCTGGTCACAAACTTGTGGCTATCCTAAACTCCCTAATGCTCCTTGTCAACCCCTCAAATTGTATTCGTAATATTCAAATATTTTTAGGATTTCTAACTATGCAGCTATTATTGCCCAAAATACTAAGGTATCGTCACCGGCGTTGCGTATGCCGTGGCTTTCGCCTCTGAAGGCTATAGCGGTATCTCCTGGCCTGACGCGGGTTTCGATGCCGTTGTCGTTGTAGATCCCCTCGCCGGAGAGGATTATGTAGATCTCCTCGTCGGATTCGTGAGCGTGGTATCCGATAGAGGCGCCGGGTTCGATCTCTATCCTCGCCACCATCTGGAAGCGGCTGCCCTCGCGCCCTTCTCCGGGGCTTACGACGTAACCGAAGAGCGCACTGCCGACCCCGCCTCTAAGCGCCTCTCTTTTTACCTTGTGTTGTTCCGTGGCCTTTACGATCATTTGTCATTCCTCCTTCTGTGTATGGACAATTCATAAAATGCCCGTACGTAGGATATCATACACGATGATCGCGACGGGACAATTCGTGAATCACCCGTAGGGGCAATTCACAATCACCTCTACGTTGTGCCTTCGTTGAGGATGGCCAAATAGCGGTCGTAGGCAAAGATTCTATTGCGATGCTGGCCGGTCAGTTCGCGCGCTATCCCCAGTTGCACCAAGGCTTCTATTCCTTTGCTGACGGCTGGAAAAGATAGCTTTGTACGCGCGCAAATTTGGTTGATTGTGGTCACGGGACGTTCGCGCAGAACATGGAATGCTTGCAGTGCGGTTGTGGTCTTCCGACCTAGCGTTTGCACCTTTTGTTCATCTTCATGGAAAAGGGTCACCAGCCGGCGGACCGTTTCCACAGCGTTGGCAGCAGTACGTTCCACCCCCTCCAAAAAGAAATCCACCCAGGCCTCCCAGTCTCCTTCTAGTCGAACCTGGTCGAGCAAGCGATAATATTCAGCACGATGCTGCTTGAGGTAAAGGCTTAAATAGAGCAAAGGTTGTGATAATACATCCTCATGATGCAAGATGAAGGCGATCAATAGGCGGCCGATGCGCCCATTGCCGTCCAAGAAGGGATGGATGGTCTCAAACTGTGCGTGTGCCAAAGCGGCTTTGATGAGAGCCGGATATGGGACCTGTTCATCATGGAGGAAACGTTCTAACGCGGCCATACAGTTTTTCACGGCATGTGGAGGGGGCGGAACGAAATGAGCATTCCCCGGTCGTGTGCCGCCGATCCAGTTCTGCGATCGCCGAAATTCGCCGGGGGATTTTTCACTGCCTCTGCCTTTCGCCAGTAATATAGCGTGCATCTCACGGATCAGGCGGTTCGACAACGGAAACCCTTCTTTGAGTCGTTTTAGGCCGTGATCGAGGGCTGCAACGTAGTTTGATACCTCGACAACGTCGTCCAAAGGCACCCCAGGCGTCTCTTCCATCTCGAACAACAAAAGGTCAGAAAGCGATGACTGAGTACCTTCAATTTGGGAAGAGAGTACAGCTTCCCGCCTTATATAACTGTAAAGGAAGAGATCTGGATCGGGTAGCAATAATGTAATGCTGTCCAGCCGCCCTAGCGACAACGTTGCCCGCTCTAAAAGCTGCTGTCGAGCATGAGTCAACTCCAAGGGCGGGTTAGGTGGCAAGGGGTGAGGTATGAAAGCCTTGACCTCTTCGCCCGCCAAGCGATTTGTTTCGTAGTAACCTGTTGACCCACGTTTCATCTTTTATTGTCCCCGTATATTTAACGATCGTCAAATAACATTATACTTATTAAGCCATAAGGCCGTATCGTTTAATATAATTTCCCCAAACCGACCTATGATGTGGGATCGCTCCTACGGTGCGGTCAGCAGGCGCATGACGATGTCGGCGGCTTGAGCGCGCGAAATGACTTCTTTGGGGTTTTGTAGGGGCAATTCATGAATTGCCCCTACATCATGAATTATCCCTACATCCATTAGGCAGACGGCAAACTCTTCCACGGTGAGCGGCTTA
>LGFQ01000104.1 GCA_001508935.1 Synergistales bacterium 54_24 | reverse complement strand
AGGAAGGCGCAGCTCGTTTTTGCACAAGCCCAACTTGCTGGCGGCGTATTTCACGGGAATTGGATTCGTCTCGCAGAAAAGACCCTTCATTAAGGGGAAAAGCTGCAGGTGAAGACGCCGCGCTTCCTCCACGTTTCCCTGCAGTGCGTAGCGCATCATATCTGAAGTTTCCTTTGGTGCTACGTTGGAAAGGACTGAGATCACGCCATCTCCTCCGGAGTTTACTAGATGAAAGGCCTGATCGTCGTTACCGGAAAGCACAGCGAAGTCCCCTCTTGCCTTTTTCACCATTCTTATCAGCGAATCGACTTGCGCCTGATTGCCTGATGCCTCCTTTATCCCCACTATGTTTGAAATCTCGGCAAGCCTTAAAACTGTCTCGGGCAGTATGTTGACGCCCGTCCTGCCCGGAACGTTATAAATAATTATTTGACCGCTTCCCAGACGCGAGGCAATAGTTCGGTAATGTTGATATAGCCCTTCCTGAGGCGGTTTGTTGTAATAAGGCGTTACGATCAATACTGCATCAGCTCCTAAGGAAAGTGCTGCAAGTGATGTCTCTGTCGTTGTTTGTGTACAATTCGAACCCGTTCCGATCACAACAGGGATCTTACCGCTCACTTTATTGATGCAAAAACGTATGATCTCATTTTTCTCTGAGCTTGAGATCGTAGCTGCTTCTCCAGTGGTTCCAAGCACCACCAGAAAATCTACGCCGTTTCTGATCTGAAAATCAAGTAACTTTTCGAGGCTCTCAAAATCTACCTTTCCTTCATTAAAAGGTGTTATCAATGCGGTACCAGTTCCCCTAAACATGTCTATCCCTCCTATATTTGGATATAAAAAAGCTCGTCCCAAAAAAACTGGGACGAGCTTTAATACCCGCGGTACCACCCATCTTGAACATCTCTGCTATATGGGCAAAGATGTTCCTCTCTTTAGCCCTTTAACGGAGGCAACTCGGGCATGTACTCCGGCCAAACAACGCCTTTCCATGCCAGCTCTCGCAAGCTTTGGGCCTTACGGTGCATCAAGAGCGCCTCTCAGCTCGTTAAACGCTCCTCTCTGTTGATGCCTGAACCCTCCGGCCTCTTGCGTCATCGCCGTTACCATATTAAAAAATGAGTTGCATGAATCTTACAAGGATATTTTTAATTTGTCAATGGGTCTTACTCGCTTTTTGCACGTTCCAATCTTGTCCTTGCGCGCTTGCCATCGGGATCTCCAAACCACGGCACTATGCAAAGGAACCTAAAGGGTTTGTCCGAGGCGTTTCCGTAGGAATGAGGAACGTTAGGCGGCACGAAGGCCCAGGACTTTTCGGGCAGGTCCCACGTCACTCCTTCTATGATGACCTGACCGTGTCCTTCTAGGGTGATCAGGTAGTGCGGCCATTCGTGTTGGTGTTCAGAGATCATCCTGTTTGGCGGAAGGGTAAAGAAACGGACGACGTAGTCATCGAAGAAGCGTCCGGGCCCGAAGACTATTCGTTTTACCACCCCTTCGCCAAGGGAAAAGGCCTTAAGTTCTGGAAGATCTTCCAACTTTCCTGCCAAAGGTTCCCTTAAATCTTCATCCCTCATTTTTTAGCCTCCTCCAAAGCTTTTAGTATCCTATCCGGAGTTGCAGGAATCGTCTTTAGCCTGATGCCGCAGGCGTTGTGTATCGCATTTATTATAGCAGCATGAGGTGCGGAGTGCGGAACTTCTCCCGTGCCGGAAGCGCCAAAGGGACCGAACTCCCTGGGAGATTCCATGTGTATCAGGCGGATATTGTCGGGTATATCCTTGATGTAAGGAAACCCGCAAGCTAATAGGTTGTTGTGCTTTTTTACGTCCTCGAAGTTTTCCTTCAATGCAAACCCTATGCCCTGGGCGATGCCTCCGTATAGCTGTCCTTCCACGACGGCGTAGTTATTGATCTTTCCCACGTCACATGCCAGCGTCATGCGATCGACCTTTACCTCTCCTGTCGTTACGTCCACCGACACTTCTGCTAAAAAGACGCCGAACATGTGGTTGGCAAAGGGATAGCCCTGTCCAGTCTCGTCGTCCATGCCCGTGCAGTGTTGAACCTCACCATTTACGTTTCGCAAGGTAGCTTTATAGTAGCCCTCGTAGTAAGTGGGTATGCCTTCGGCGATCATCTCGTCGTAGGTCCTGTACGTGCCGTCGGGCTTTCGCATGGCGTCAAGCAGTCTTCGGCAGCTGTCCATAATGGCCATCCCGACCATGACCTGAGAACGGCTAGCTGCTGCCGCTCCGCTGTTGGGCGCTTTGGCAGTATCGTTGCAGACAAGCTTTATCTGGTCAGGCCTTAAGCCCAATGGCTTTAGTGCTTCGTGTGCCGTGCCGACACAGCCCATGTCTGCTCCCTGTCCGTGATCTTCCCATGTGTTGTAAAGTATCACGCCGTCTTTGGTAAGCTCGATGTGGCTGTTTGCCTCGTCGGGGCCGTCGTCGTTTGAGTTGTAAATCCCTATGGCAACGCCCACGCCATGCTTTATCTTATCGGTTGACAGAGCGGCAGCTTGCTTTTTAGCCTCTTCGTAAAGTGGCCGTATATGGGTGACCATGGCCTGGAGAGGATAAACTTCCGGCCTTTGACCGCTCGGTAAGGTATCGCCAGGCTGGATTAAGTTCTTCTCGCGAAAATCCAAGGGGTCCATGCCGACCTTTTCAGCCAACATGTCTATGGCAAGCTCTCCTCCAAAGTAGGTTTGCGGTCCGCCGTAACATCTAAAGGCCGTGCACCATTTGTGGTTGGTAAAGACAGTGTAACCGCATCCGCGGATATTGTTTACTCTATATGAGGCAAGCATGAACTGTCCGCCCTTGTTGGTTAAGTCTTGGCTGGATTCGGAATATGGTCCATGGTCTACGTACCAGGTATGCTCTAAGCCTACCAGCTTGCCATTTTCGTCAGCTCCAACCCGAATTTTCATCAAAAAGGGCGACCTCTTGGGCGTGCGAACGATGTGTTCTTTCATGTCGAGTCTCATGTAAACGGGCCTTCCTGTGGCAATTACACAGGCGCCAATTAAGTGTTCGTTCGTGGGGCCGACCTTGTAGCCGAATGTGGCACCCATGTTATTTTGTATGACGCGTATCTTTGAAGGCGGCAATCCCAGACCGCGGGCTATCATGAGTTGATGGCGATACACGCAGATGCTTTTAGTCTGAAGCGTCAGACGACCTTCTTCGTCGAAATAGCCAAATCCGCAATCGGTCTCTATCGTCAAATGAGGTTGCCTCGAACTGTAAAATTCGTCTTCTACTACGTAGGGAGCTTTGTCTAAGTCTTCCTTTGGATCGTTGCCCTTCTTTATGGGCCTCTTGTTGAATACGTTAGGTATTCCGTCTATATCGGGTATATCCTCATGCACCTTTACTGCCCCAGGTGCCATGGCGTCTTTGACGTTTAAAAGCGCTGGGAGTTCTTCGATTTCTACCTTCACGGCATCGGCGGCGGCCCTTGCGTGCTCTTCCGTGTCGGCGCAAACTATGGCGACTGCCTCTCCCCACTGGCGGATCTTATCTCCTTCCTCTACGAGGATTCGACGTTCCCAGCCGTTGGTCGTGGCGGTCTTAGATCCCACCTGACCCCTTATTCTGTTCGTGCCCTTGTTTGCGTAGATGTCTTTTGCCGTCACGACCTTATATACACCGGGCATTTTTTCGGCCTCGAGGAAATCTATCTTTTTGACTATGGCATGGTGAGTTTCAGGGCATACGCAGGCGGCAAAAAGCGTCTCGTCAGGCAGCTTTAACGCTATGTCGTCACCGAAGTCCCATGTGCCGGTTGCCTTATATACCGCGCTTGGCCTCGGGTAATGGCTTCCCCATATTTTTCCATCTCGCGTCAGTTCCGAGAAATCCGTCATCTCCTCTTCGCCTCGCAAGACTTTAGTGGCAAGCATGACGGCATCTACGATCTGAACATAACCTGTGCATCTGCAGGCGTTTCGGTTCTTCTGAAACCAATCGCGCACCTCTTCGCGGGTTGGATTTGGGTTTTCGTCGAGCAAGGCTTTGGAGCTCATGATAAATCCCGGCGTGCAAAAACCGCACTGTATAGCTCCCGTCTTTACGTAAGCCCACTGAAGCGCGTGAAGCTTGTCGGGCCTTCCTAAGCCTTCAATGGTGAGAATTTCAGCGTCTTCCGGCACCTTATCCCATCTTACGATGCAGGAACGCACGAGCTTGCCGTTCATTATAACCTCGCATGCTCCGCATTGTCCCGATCCGCATCCAAGCTTTGTTCCCGTTAGCCCGAGTTGTTTTCGAATTATGTTGACCAGCATTGCGTCAGGTGAGGCAACTACGTGGTGGGGACATCCGTTGACCTTGATGCTTTTTCTCAAATACTGTTTCATGGTTTCCCTCCTCGTTTTTTCGAACGCCCTAAAGCTCAAATATGGCAAACTTCGACCCAAGTAACCTCCTTTCTTTAAATCAACTAATTTGCCATACCAGCCTTAAAGCATCTATCTAACGCTAAAGGAGGTTAAAAAAGCTGCCTCGCTTAAAGGAGGCAGCTTTTTGCTAAAGACAACTTACGATAGACGTAAGCTTTCTTTAACATTTCCTCCTTTCCAAACATGGGAGGCATCCTCGTT
>LGFQ01000103.1 GCA_001508935.1 Synergistales bacterium 54_24 | reverse complement strand
TGGCTCCGGCGGCAGGACTTGAACCTGCAACCTAGTGGTTAACAGCCACCCGCTCTGCCGCTTGAGCTACGCCGGAATGCCCAAAACATTTATATGAATACTTTGGAGGCGGCACCCGGATTCGAACCGGGGGATAGGGGATTTGCAGTCCCTTGCCTTACCACTTGGCTATGCCGCCGAATTTACTGGAGCGGAAGACGGGATTTGAACCCGCGACCCCAACCTTGGCAAGGTTGTGCTCTACCCCTGAGCTACTTCCGCCCGTCGCAACACTCCGCGCCTTTGTTTATTGCCACCGACAACGGACTATGCTTGCCGCGTAAATATGTTACACGCCCTTTCGAGAAAGGTCAAGGGCAATCGCAAGAACTTCCACGAGCGCGCTCTTGCGATCGTCCACGACAGCAGTACCTGCTCAAGGCCGTATGAGCATTTGACAAGAATATGTTTGTATTGGCATTAGGACGTCCTTGAAATAACCGCGGAACGGGACCACAGCAAGCTGCGGGAGAGCGTCTCAATTTTCGTGAACAGCGGACTTGCGCTTTTTCATGCATTTTCATGCAAAGCCTTAAAGACGCTTAATAGCGATGAATACCGGCTTTGTTTAAGCTGGCGCGCCGGAGAGGATTCGAACCCCCAACCTACGGATCCGTAGTCCGTTGCTCTATCCAATTGAGCTACCGGCGCGCAAGATAGTTTTTGGCGGTGGGGGAGGGATTCGAACCCTCGAGAGCGGTTTCTGCCACTCTACTCGCTTAGCAGGCGAGTGCCTTAAGCCTGCTCGGCCACCCCACCTCGTAAGGCTATTCTATGCGGCCGCCATCTCCATGTCAATAACGCTCATGTGATGTTTCACTCACTTGAACTAACGCCTCTTGCTCTTCGTCGCAATGCTCGTCCCGACGGCGCAGCGTCGGCTCCTTCGCCCAGAAGAAAAAGGTCAAGGCAGCCAGGGAGATCAAAGCGGCGTTGAAGAGGATGGGAAACGTAAATCCCCTCAAATCGGCCAACCGGCCCAAGAGGACCGGCCCGGTAACGAAGCCGATATCGCTAACCGCCCTATATAAACCCATACCTATCCCATACTCTTCTTTCGGGAGGATATCCGCAACGTAGGCCGAAAGGATCGGACCGGCAAGCCCTATGCCAAAGCCCATGACGATGCAGCTGACGAGGAAAAGGGAGTAACCGAAACTCTTGGCCGCTACGACCAACCCAAGCCCCAAGAGCAGACATCCGGGCGTTATGAGCTTCTTTCTCTCTAAACGGCCCGCCATCGCACCCGCCAAAAGCAGCGCTACTATTTGGGTAACCGCGATGAGCGTCAAGGCTACGCCTATCTTAGAAATGCTGAGGCCGAGGCGATCGGCTCCTAAAAGGGGTATGAGCTGGTTGTGGGTGCCTGTACGGGTAAAGAATATTCCGAACGTGACGAAGGAAACGAGAAGAAAGTCCCGGTCGCGAAGAAGCGGCCCCAGGCGAGGGCGCTTTTGGAGCTCGCCTTCGTCGTCATTGATCGCCTTTGACGCTAAGGGCGGTCGGGTCTCCGGCAGACGCGCATATGCCCACAACGCTGCCACTACCGCCATAACGGCAAAGACGAAAAACGGCGCCCTTATCCCCCACAGCTCGGCGACAAACCCTCCGAGAGTCGGCCCAAGTCCTGCGCCCAACAGGATCGAACCCTGGTAAAAACTCATCATCCGCCCTCGGCTTTCCTGAGTGCTTATATCGGCCAACATCACCATGGCGGCGGTTGTATACATAGCCGAACCTATTCCTTGAACGAAGCGGAAGATAAGCAATTGCCAATAGCTCCCGGCCAAGCCGCAGGCCAACGACCCCATTCCCAAGACGATGGGGCCGCTTATGAGGATGGGTCGCCGACCCAAATGCTCCGTCATCCTGCCAGCCGGGATATCCATCACGATGCGCGCCACCCCGAAAACCGTAATCAGGAGACCGATCATCGTTATGCTGACGCCGAAGAGGCGCGCGTAATGAGGAAGAATGGGCCCCACAATGCCGATGCCCATCATCATAATTATCACTTCGGTGCAGAGTATGAAAAGCATCTCGCCTTCCCTCATCGGCAACAGCCTCCTTGAAGCTTTTTGGGAATCGAAGCAGGAAACACCGAACACTTCGGCTAAAACCAAGGCGTGCCGTATGGGCACGCCCGAAGGAAGATCTAAAGCTTATAGTAAAATTATAACATAATAAGAAGAGAGGAAATCCTCAAAAAGAAATAGCCGGGTTGTTTAAGCTCATGCAGCGCCTCTTTTAGAAATCGCAAACCTTACTGCCATTTCTATGGCCTTTACCATGCTCGACTCATCCGCCGTGCCCTTCCCAGCCTTGCCGTAAACGGTGCCGTGGTCTACGGAGGTGCGGATTATGGGAAGGCCCACGGTGATGTTTACGCCTCCCATGAAATCCAAGAGTTTGAGGGGGATGTGCCCTTGGTCATGATACATGGCGACGACGATGTCGTATCGCCCTTCCTTGCAATGATAGAACACCGTGTCGGGGGGAACGGGCCCCGTGACGTCCAAGCCGTCCTCTTTGGCCTGTTCTATGGCGGGCGCTATCTCTTTCATGTCCTCGTCGCCGAAGAGACCATGTTCGCCGCTGTGAGGGTTCAACCCCGCCACGGCAATCTTGGGTCGTTCTATGCCCAATCCCTTAACCGCCTCGTGGGCCAATCGGATGACCCTGTGCACCCTCTCTCTTTGGACGCGGTCACAGGCCTCGCGGAGCGACACATGGGTAGTTACATGTATCACGCGCAACGGCCCACCGACGAGCATCATCGCGTAATCCGATGTGCCAGTGAGGTCGGCGAAGATCTCCGTATGCCCGGGATAGGGAAGCCCGGCCTGGCTCAGCGCCTCTTTGTGTATGGGCCCAGTTACCACGGCGTCGATATGGCCGGCCATGGCAAGCTCTATGCCCTTCTTTATATATTCAAAGGCGGCCTTGCCGCATTTCGCCTGAACCTTGGCGAACTCGTATTCGCTCGGTTCCTCGATTACGCCGAGGGAGATGAGGTTTATAGAGTCTGGAGAATAATCGGCAGGCGTCGAGACGACAGCGAGCTTTTCGCCGCAGTGGACGATGGGCATCACTCGACGTATGACAGCCTCATCTCCTATGAGGATCGGGCGACACATCTCCTTTATTTCGTCGTGCATCAACGCCTTTACAGATATCTCGGGGCCGGCGCCGGAAGGATCGCCTATCGTTATGCCCAAAAGCGGCTTATACACGAAAACTCCCCCTTTTTTGCGATTATTATAGCGCCTACCTCCAAAAGTGCGCCTTAAGACCTTCGCTCACCTTTTCCATAAACGACGCAGTATCTTTCGGAGGAGATGTGGCCAAACTCACCGAAACAAATATAGCGGTGCAGATCAAAAGCCCCCACACCGCAGGCCAATGTTCCAACGGCTTGAGGTTTAAGACATACATAACGCCCACTAAGACCCCGCCTACAACCATGCTCCAGATAGCCCCCGCCGCCGTGGCCCTCTTCCAGAAGAAGCACCCCACTATCGCTGGAAGCTGGAGCAAAAGCCCTCCGGACGCCATAGCCGACATTACCGCTATCAAGCCCAACTTGAGCTGGGCAAATATGAGGCACGCAACCGTGAGAATAGGGATGAATAATTTTCCCCAAAAGAGCTCCCGGCTTTCGCTCGTAGCCGGCTCAAAGGCCTTTATGATATCCCTGCCGAACATGGAACTAAGCGTTAGAATTATGGAGTTCAGCGTAGACACGGCGGCTGCAGTGATGCTCAAAAAAACCACGAGCGCAAGCAAGGGCGGCACCCTCCTCAAGAGCTCTGGCATGGCATTATCCGCCACCTTCAAGCCGGGCACGACGACCGTCGCCGCTAAACCCAGGATGAAGCATATGACGGTGTAAACGAAACCAAAGACGGCAAAGCCCAATATCATGCGCCTCAGGCTTTGGACGTTTTTGGGCACATACATGCGCTGCGCAACCTGGGGGTTTGTGAGAGCAAAAAAGGCCCAGGGCAATGTCAGGCCCAAAAACATCGGAAAGGACCAGCTGACCCGCAGCATCTCGGGCCTAACGGCCTCAAAGGCAAAAGTACTTCCCGGAAAAAAGCGCAGCCATACAAAAAGGAGCAGTATGCAACTGGCTATAAACATCACGCACGCTTGAAGCGCATCGGTCCACGCCACCGACCTCAAGCCCGCCCACCAGGAATAAACGACAGTGATTGAAGCTGCGATAATGGTACCTGTCATGTATGAAATCGCTCCGCCGGAAAGCGTCTCCATGAGGTAGCCGACTCCCATGAGCTGCACTGAAGCGTAGGGGATGAGCATGGCGAGGCAAAGCAGGGCGGTTACGCCTCCTACCCATTTGTTCTGATAGCGCACCTTCAGCAACTCAGCCGGCGTTACACAGCCAAATAACCTTCCCGCCACCCAATAGCGCGGCGCAAAGAGCACGAGCAGGATTACGGTGCCCATGAGGTAGGCCAGCTCAAACCCGAGGCTCCCTACGCCGCTGGCGTATGTAAGCCCAACAAGCCCCACCATCATAAAAGCGCTGTAGGTGGTGGCGCTGTAGGTCATGGCCGATATGAAGCCGCCCAGACGCCTGTTGGCGAGGAAATATTCTTCTATTCCATAGCCCATTCTCCTCCTGGCCAAGTGCGAAAGCGCAGC
>LGFQ01000019.1 GCA_001508935.1 Synergistales bacterium 54_24 | reverse complement strand
ATTTGTGTCAATAGAAGTGCCTTGCCGAAACGGCCAGCTTCTTTCAAGACCTTCGGCGAACGCTCAGGGTGACGGGGCACCACGATGAGGCGGCACGGGAAGCGCCGCCTCGCCTCATTCCAGGCCTTAAAGACGACGCCTTCCTCCCCCTCGTGGGTGCTGCCGGCAACCAGACAGAGGTCATCGGGGCCCAAAAAGAGTTTTTGTCTCAAAGAGGGCAGGTCGATCTCCTTTCGCCTTTCGACGAGGGCGTCGATCTTGCAGTCCCCGATGGCTATTACCCTCTTTTCGTCCACGCCGAGCGCGAGAAGGCGCTCTCTGTCAGTCTCTCCCCTCACCATGAGAAACCTAAAGGCCCCGAGCACCTTAAGCCAGAAGGCGGGGTTCTTTCTGGCCTTTTCAAAGGAGCGGTCAGAAAAGCGCCCGTTGACCAGGAAGGCGGGGATGCCGCGCTCGGCCAGCCCCGCCAAAAAGAGGGGCCATATCTCGGCCTCTACGGCTACGTAAGCCTTGGGGCGAAGGGCTCCAAGAGAGCGCCTGACGATCCAGGGCACATCCCAGGGATAGTAGATATGGGCGTCTATCATGCCGCCGCAAAGCCTCTGCGCCATGGCCTTACCGGTTGGAGTTATCGTCGACAGGATTATCGGGCCGAGGGGAGCTGAGCGCATCGCCTTCACCAAGGGGAAGGCCGCCTGCACCTCGCCCACGGAGGCGGCGTGCACCCAAA
The DNA here is from genome assembly GCA_001508935.1 of Synergistales bacterium 54_24. GTDB lineage: Bacteria > Synergistota > Synergistia > Synergistales > Thermosynergistaceae > Thermosynergistes. The sequence continues at coordinate 22,027 of LGFQ01000019.1, read as the reverse complement.
GCGGGCGCGCACCGCTAAAGCTTTCGGTCAAAGACGGCTCGTAGACGCCGCGCCGTTGGGCGAAACCTTCCCTGTAGCGCCACGCGAGGTATGGGTAGCCCGCGCAGTAAAGCGACGAGACTACGGCCGAATAGGCGCCGAGGCTTAACTTCATGCCACCCCCGCCTTCAAGAGTTCGTGGAGGTGGACTATGCCGACAGGACGATCCCCCTCGACGACGACGAGGACAGAGATCTCGTTTTCCTCCATGAGGAGGACGGCCCTGGCTGCGAGCTCGTCGGGGGTGATGGTCTTGGGCGCCTTTGTCATGACGGAATGGAGGGGCTGCTCGAGCCCTTTCAGGCCGGACCTCTCGAGGAGGCGGCGCAGGTCGCCGTCGGTAAATATGCCGCAAAGCGAGCCCGAACGGTCAACTACGACCGTAGCGCCGTAACCCTTGCTCGAAATCTCGTATATGGCGTCGCAGACCCTGACGTCCTCGCGCACTATGGGCATCCGCTCACCCTTCCCCATGACGTCGCAGACGCGCAGGAGGAGCCTTCTGCCGAGCTTACCGCCTGGGTGAAAGAGGGCGAAGTCGTCGCGGTCGAGCCCCCTCAACTCCGTAACCATTGCGGCGAGGGCGTCGCCGATGGCCATCTGGAGCGCCGTGCTCGATGTGGGGGCAAGGCCCAATGGATCGGCCTCCCGTTCGACGCTCGAATCCAACACCAGGTCAGAGACTTCCGCCAGCGGAGAGGAGAGATCGCCCGTGATGGAGATGACGGGGGCACCTAACCTCTTGAAAAAAGGCAAGAGCTCGAGCACCTCTTGGGTGTGGCCGCTGTTGCTCAAAAAAAGCCCCACGTCTTCCCTGCAGACCATCCCGAGGTCGCCGTGGGCACCCTCGGTGGCGTGCAGGAAGAAGGCGGGCGTGCCGAGCGAAGAGAAGGTGGCGGCGATCTTCCTTGCCACGTGGCCGGATTTTCCGAGGCCGACGACGACCACCCTACCCTTGCAGCCGCATATCAGGCGGGCGGCCTTCGCCATTTCATAGCCGATCCGACTTGCGGCCTTCAGGAGCTCCCGCGCTTCGCTCTCTATGACGCGCTTGGCCGCGGCAACGAGCTCGTCGTCGGAAAGCTCCATTCCCTCCCGCTCTTTAGGAAGACAGACCATGGCTTTCCCCCTCCAAAAGGCACAGGCCAATCGAGCCTTTGACGAGCTCGTCTATCTCTTTTACCTCTCTCAAAAAGGCGCGCAGTTCGCCCAAGGGGAGCATGTTGGGGCCGTCGCTCAAGGCGCTGTCGGGGTCGGGATGGACTTCCAAAAAGAGGGAGTCTATGCCGATGGAAAGCGCCGCCCTGGCGAGTGGACGGACGAACCTGCGGTCGCCGCCGCTCGAAGAACCGCGCCCTCCGGGCATCTGGACGCTGTGCGTGGCGTCGAACATCACGGGGCAGCCGAGGGAGCGCATTATGGGTATGGAGCGCATGTCGACGACGAGCTCCCTGTAGCCGAAGGCAGAGCCGCGCTCGCACAATATGGCCTTGTCGTTGCCCACGGCGCGGCATTTTTCTACCACGGGCGCCATGTCGTAGGGCGAGAGAAACTGGGCCTTCTTTATGTTCACGGGCTTGCCGGTTTTCGCCGCGGCAACCACAAGGTCCGTCTGGCGGCACAAGAATGCCGGTATCTGCAGGACGTCTACGACGTCGGCTGCGACCTCCGCCTGGTCTGGCAGGTGGAGGTCGGTCAGCACTGGCACGCCGAGGTCCTCTTTCACCCTCGCAAGCCACTGAAGACCCTTCTCCAAACCGGGCCCGCGAAAGCTATTTATAGACGTGCGGTTCGCCTTGTCGAAGGAGGACTTGAAGACATAGGGCAAGCCCAAGTCGTCGCAGATCTCCTTCGCCTGAGCGGCGACGCGCAGCGCTAAGTCGAGGCTTTCGAGCACGCAGGGGCCGGCCACGATGACGACGGGACCGTCGCCCATACGAAAGGGGCCGATGTCGACTCTCGCACTCACCGCGCCTCATCTCCCCGTCCGGCCAGGTAGTTTTCCAAGGCGGCTATGTCCTCGGGCGTATCGACCTCTATCGTGTCACGCCGCGTCTCGACGCAGCGTATCTCATAGCCCATCTCGAGTATGCGCAGCATCTCCAAGCTCTCGGCGTGCTCGAGGGGCGTCGGCGGGCATTTGGCAAGCTCGAGCAAGAAATCTCGCCTGTAGGCATAGGGACCGATGTGCTTGTAGTAAGGCGCCTTGGGATTTCGCTCGTAGGGCACGGGAGAGCGGCTGAAATATAGGGCCCTCCCGTCTCTGCGGAATACGACTTTTACGACGTTGGGGTTTTCCACCTCGCGCTTCTTTTCGATCTCCTTGACGAGCAGCGCGACCTGGACCGAACTGTCAGATTTCAGGACGTCGACGAGCGGGTCTATCATGTCGGGGCCCACCAGCGCGTCATCGACCTGCACGTTGAGAACTATATCCCACCCCTGGAGCTCCTTTGCCACATAGGCAACGCGATCGCTGCCGCTGTGCAGATCCTTCGGCGTGATGATCGCCTCGAAACCTCCCAACTTGGCCACCGCCGCAATTCTCTCGTCGTCGGTGGCGACGACGATGCGCTCCACCTTAGAGGAGCGGCTCACTCCTTTGGCCACGCGCACCACCAAGGGCACTCCCCCTACCGGCAAAAGCGGCTTACCCGGCAGGCGCGTGCTGCCGAAGCGCGCCGGGATGATCGCTATGCTCTTCATGGCCTACATCTCCCTCCAAACTTTCAGCAATCTTTCGCCATACGGCGCAGCGAAGCGCCAATCCCATCTCGTTAACGACGTAGCGAACGACATCATCGACGGCCCCACCGCCGCCCATGTTCCTGCGGCCGGCCTCGGACATCTTTGCCTTCAGATCGCGATCCGTCAATATCCCGTATGCTGCCTCGGCTAAAGAACCTGCGTCGGGGGCTACGAGCAGCTCGGCGTCTCCTAAGAGTTTTTTCTGCACGAGCTTGCCCTTTTCTATGACAGAAAGCACCGGCACGCCCAAGGCGGCACAGAGCTGATTCGCCGTCCCGCCGAGGCCGATGACGATGTCTGCGCCGCGGGCGGCGGCACCCACCGGCATGTCCGTCACCGCCACGCGTAGCCCTTCACCCTCCAAAAAGGGCGGGTCCCAGGAGAAGCCGCTCGAAGCGGCGACCAGCTTTTCGAGGTCGAGCGTGGGCGCGAGCACCATGAGGAAGGCGCAATCCATGCGACGGGAAAGCAGGAGCGAAGCCTCGAGAAGCAGCGCCACGTCGCGGTACGCTCGCTTGCGGCTGCCTGGAAGCAGCAAGACCTTTGCGGAGACGTCGGCCGGCCAATGCCTCCCTCCATCTTCATTATCACCGAGAAGGTCTACGATGGGGTTTCCGGCATAGATGGCGTTAACGCCAGCTTTTTTCAGCTCCAGCGCAGTTTCGGGGTCGCGCGTCCACACCACAGGGGCGCGCTTGCGCAGGATGTAATGCTCTACGTGCCAATGCCCCCTGATGCGCTCGCTCTTCGCCGTCGCCAGGAGGAGCGGCGGCAGGCCCTGGCCGAAGAGGGCATGAAGCAAAAGATATACATCGCCGACGCAGATGGGCGTGCGGCACTTCCCGCGAAGATCTTTCCATGCGCCGAGCTGCTTTATTATCTGCCTCAAGAGACCGGCCCGCAGGTCCGCCAAAAAGTTTCTCAGGCTGTATTTTATAATGCCGCCGCTCGGCGTTTCCACCGGAAAAGAAATGACCTTCACGCCGCAATCCCTATAAGACTCCCCCTTGCCTACCAGCGGAAAGGCCTCGACGGCGACGCCGGGTGCCGCTTCTTGCAGCCTTTGAGCGAGGAGGGCGCCTATGGAGTCCTCCCCGTGGCCGTTTGAGGCCACGATCACCTTGGGAAGCAGATTGGAAAGCAGCGCCCGCCAAAAGCGCCCTTCGTCGTCTATTTTTACGGCCACCCTGGGTATGAGGAGGGATCGCGCACGCCACCCTTCCGGCAGGTTGTAGATGTCCTTCTCGGTGCAGCTCAACATTTCAGCGCCGGCCTCGTCGGCCGCACGGCATATGCGCTCCATGTCGCGCGGAGTGTAGCGGTGGTGATCGCGAAAACAAGCCTCGCCGACCACGCGGACGCCTCCCTTTTCCAAAGAACCGCGGAAGCTCTCCGGATCGCCTATGGCCGAAAAGGCCATGACGCTCATGCCCTCTACCTCTCTAAATGGCAGATCGGTAAAGGAGCCGCGCCAGGAAGACCACCTCTCCACGATGAGGGTCGATAGAAATATCGCCTCTTCGGGGACGTAGCGTGATATGGTCTCCACCAGAGCCTCCACGGTCTCCCGAGGGGCCCGGTCGGCCTTCGTGATCACCGCGATGTGGGCCCTCGAAAGAGACCCGGCCGGTTCGCGCAGAAGCCCGGCGGGGAAGAGTTTGCCGTTTCCGAAAGGGCACGTCGCATCGACCAATACTATGTTCACGTCGCGCCCCAAGCGCCTGTGCTGAAAGGCGTCGTCCGCCACGACGATTTCGACGCCGGCGCGCTTCAAGGCCTCGACGCCGCGCTGCCTACGCTTACACACGGCTATAGGAACGTCCGGGAGGCGCGACGAGAGCAGGAGCGGCTCGTCCCCCACCGCATCCCTTTTGCCGAGGTGGGGGAAGGCGAGATCGTCGGCGTTGCGGCCGCCGTAGCCGCGCGTGACGATTCCGACGGAAAGGCCCATGGCGCCGAAGGCGGAGGTGAGCATCTCGACAAAGGGGGTCTTGTTCGTGCCGCCCATGGTGACGTTGCCGACGCTGATAACGGGCAGAGGCGGATCCCAGACGGATGCGATGCCGTGGTCGTAGGCCCAGTTTCTAAGGCCTACGCCTATCTGGGCAATGTAGCCCAACGGCGAAAGCACCTGCCAAGGTGAAAGCGCCCTTTTCTCCCTCGCAAAAGACAGATAGCTATCAACGATGCACTGCACGTCTATCACCGAACTGGAGGCTGTAGAGCCTTTCGTACAGGCCGTGTCTCGCTATGAGCGCGGCGTGGTCTCCTACTTCGATTATACGACCATCCTCCAAAACCACTATCCTGTCCGCATGGCGCACCGTCGAGAGGCGGTGAGCGATCACCAGGGCTGTGCGCCCCTCCATCGCCTTGGCCATCGACTCCTGAATCCTCTGTTCCACGGCGGCATCTAAAGATGAAGTGGCCTCGTCCATGATGATTATCCTCGGATCGCGCACTATGGCCCTCGCTATGGCTATGCGCTGTCTCTGCCCTCCAGAAAGCGTCACGCCCCGCTCTCCGATCTCCGTATCGTAACCCTTGGGCAAGGAAAGGATGAAGTCGTGGACGCCTGCCACATAGGCAGCCCTGTGGATATCTTCCATGGAGGCCTGCGGACAGCCGTATGCTATGTTGAAGGCTATACTGCCTTTGAGGAGGATCGGGTCTTGCGGTACCACGCCTATCTGTCTGCGCAAGACTTTGAGGTCGAGCTCGCGCACGTCGCGCCCGTCTATGAGGATGCGCCCCTTTTGGACATCGTAAAAGCGGAGGATCAGGTCCGCTATCGTCGACTTCCCCGCCCCGGTGGGCCCGACTATGGCGACCTTCTCCCCTGGCTCGACAGCGAGGTTCACGTCCAAGAGCACCCAGCGCTCGTCCTCGTAAGCGAAGCTCACGTCTTCGAAGTCGATGCGCCCCTCGAGGCGCTCTATGACCACAGGAAAGGCCGGGAGCGGCACATCGGTGGCGAGGTCTGTGACCTCGAAGATGCGCTCCGCCGCCGCAAGGCCCTGCTGAACTTGAGACACTATGTGACTCAAAACCCTCACTGGCTGAACCAGTAACCCCAAATAGCCCAAGAAGGCGATGAGCTCTCCCGGTGTGCTATGACCGCGCACCACGTCGCGCCCGCCGAGCCACAGGATCAGGGCGAGGGCAGCGATAAGAGTCACTTCCACAGCCCCCGAGAGGACGGCCCGTATCTGAGTCCCTCGCAGCATTGCGCTGAAGTGGCGGCGATTCTGCTCGCGAAATCGATTCAACTCCTCGTCCTCGGTGGCGAAGGAGCGCACTATACGCACCGCCGAAAGGGCTTCCTGCGCCACCGCCGAAAGGCGGGCCATCTGCTCCTGAATCTCGTGTCCCACGGCTCGTAGCTTCTTGGAGGCCTTGTCCAACATCCAAGCGGTGAATGGCAACACTGCGGATGTTACCAACATGAGCCGCCAGTTCAAAAAGAAGAGGAAGATGATAACGGCCACAAATGTGGTGCCGTGGACGACCAAATCTACGAGGACGTTCGTCAGGAGTTCCTGGACCGCCCTCGAGTCGTTGGTGAGGCGAGAAACGAGCTCGCCGACGCGCTTGCCGTAGAGATAGCGCAGCGACATGCGCTGCATGTGGTCATAGAAGGCGATCCTTATATCCATGACCGCCTTTTGCCCCACCCAACTCATGAGGTATTGATGTCCGTAAGTGGCGACGGCCTTGCCCAAAAAGAGCAGCACTATGCCGGCGGCCAACAGGTTCAGCAGGCCGGTCTTTTTCGCTATCAAGACGTCGTCGACCATGTTCTTTAACAGCCACGGCGGGGCGACGGAAAAGAGCGAAGCCAAAAGCATACACGCCACGCCGGCTATCAAACGGCTTTTATACGGCTTAAGATAAGCGATCAGCCTGAAATATGTGCCTCGCTTACTCAAAACGGCCTTCACGAAATCAACTCCTTCAGGCGCGCGCAGAGGCGGGCAGATGCGCCCTGCGACGCCGATTCCGCAGAGATTCGCCTGAGCTCTTCCCTGCAGGATAACTGCCATTCGCGATCACTCAGACGCTCGAATATCAATTGGGCCAGCGCTTGAGGCTTGACGACTCCCACGACCTCCGGCAACACCTCATGCCCCGCTATACGATTCGGCCAACTTAGGTAACCCCTATGTTTGGCCGCCATGCGCAGGACGAACTCCTTAAACATGCCGCCTATCACGGGGAGCCCCGATGCCCAGCCCTTGACGCCCGATACTGGGATATCCCGCAGAAAGGCGAAGGGTACGACGACGAGGGCCGGCACAGCCATATGAAGCAGCTCAAGCGTGTTCGTGCCGGGCTGCGTCAAGGCCATATCAGCATCCGCAAGGACCTGGCGAGTGCCTGAGGTGGTCGGATTTAACCCCGCCTCGAACCACATTTCCATCTCCTCGCGCGTGCAAAAGGGCGAGAGAAGCGCAGCGAACTCGACCCCATCGTCGAGTTCTTTTAGGATCTTGACGACTTCGCCGAGATACGATAGCGCCCTTTTGCGTATAGCCGGCCTGCTCCCCGGAAAGAGCGCGATCTTTTTGCTCTCTTTCGAGCTCCATGGCGAAATCCCATCGTCGACCATCAGGGCATCGGCGACGAGGTCTCCTATGGGCTCGGCCCGTATCCCTTTTTTTCTCAAACCTTCAGCCATGCCCTCGAAGGCCGTCCACGCGGCCGCGCAGCGTGAAAGCCCAGGTTTATAGCCATAAGTATAACAGGCCAAGAGAGAGCCCTCTGCGCGCGCCAACGTCCGCCCGAAAAAGAGATCGCCGCCGAGCTGAAGTACCAAATCTATGCCTCTCCTGCCCCGCCGCATCTCCCAAAACTCCCTGAAGGCGCCGCTGGGACCGACCACTTCCACGTTCCAGGAGCCGGCCAAAAGCTCTTCCAAACCCGTGGCAAAAGGGCAAGAGAGCAGCCACACCGTAACAGCAAAGCCACAATTCGACAGCTCGCGCACGAGCGGGCGCGCCCAGCCCCACAGCTCGCCCGGCCCATTGACCAAAAGACAGACCCGCCTCATGGCGATGCGCTCTCCGCGACCGCCCTGGCCCACATGCGATAAGCCCCCTGTTTCCCCAAGAGGCTGCGGACGCGGGCGAGTTTCTCGTGCACAGCCTCGGCGTCATCCCTATAACGCTTGAGCGCGGAAATTATGAGCTCCTGGCGCGCGCGAGCCTGCAGAAACTCCGGATATATCTCCTCCCAAGCCAATATGTTGGGTATGGAAAGCCACTTGATATCGACGAGGAGCTTGAAGAGCGCATAATTCATCCAAGAGCTTTTGTATAATACTACCATGAAACGATCCAAGAGCATCGCCTCCACGGCGGCCGTGCCACTTGCCCCCATGACGCAGGACGACGCGGCAATCAGATCCCTCCCCGGCCCTTCGTAAAGGCGACGCCCTGCGAGCTTCCGCCTAAGGTAGGACTTGCTCCCCTCTTCGAGACCAGGGGCTACGGAAAAGACCGGAAAATAACCGAGATCTTCAAGAGGCTCTACGAGGGCCTCGAGCACTGGGAGGAGCCGTTTCACCTCGCTACGACGGCTTCCGGGGAGCAAGGCCACCGTATCCTTGCCCTGAACCTTTGATACCAGATCCTGCGGCGGTTTGTAATCAGCAAAATCATCGAGCAACGGATGACCGATCCAAAGGCTTTTTAAGCCGTGAGAGCGCAGATTATCGTGTTCGAATTCGAAGAGAGGAAAACAACGGGCATCGAGCGCCTTCAAGGCGTTTGCGCGGCCGGACCTCCAAGCCCAAATAGTAGGAGGTGCTATATAAAAAATGGGGGCGTCGAAGCCCGATTTTTTTAGACGCTTCAGGAGAGGGATGTGGAAGTCCGGGCTGTCTATGACGACGACCGCTCGAGGTTTCTCCGCCAAGGCGGCTTTGATGATCTCGCCCCTGAGGCGCAGCAGGCGAGGGAGCGCAGCAACAGCCTCTACGGCACCGACGATCGAGAGTTCAGAGGAAGGCCAAAGGGCCTCTCCTCCGGCTTCCTGCGACTTCGGGCCGAGCATCCCCCACACTCGGTCATCAAACCCGAGATCGCGCAGGGCTTTCAGCAAACCGGCACCATAGGCATCGCCGGAGGCCTCACCGCAGCTCACAAAGATCGACAAGGTGCTACCCCCACCACAGCTATATCTCTCTTCGAAGCCGCCCTTTTGAAGCGCTCGGGCTCGAGGATTATAGTGCGCCCCGCTTCCACGGCAAGGCACGTCAGCCCTGAGGCGGCCATGTTATCGATGGTCTTTTTGCCTATGACGGGAAGATCGTAACGCTCGTCCTGATCTTGCCGCATCATCTTCACGACCACACCACCCCTGCATACCCTTCCGGCGCGGCGCAACGTCAAATCAGTTCCCTCCATGGCCTCAACGGCCACGACGGCTCTGCCCTTCACGACCACAGTCTGGCCGAAGGACAAAGGCAGGATGTGCGAAGCTACCCCAACGCCGTAACTTATGTCTTCCGACTCTTCTTGAGAGGGCCTTCTGCCGGCGATATGCCCGAGTGGGGCCATCCAATCCTCTATGATGTGCCGGTATTTGAGGACCGCAAACCCGCGCTCTTCCATAACCTTAACTATCGCTCCCAACAATGAGTGATCGTCCCTGGAGGAAAGCTCTGCGAGGAGCTTCTTCATGGTAGAGTCGAGCATCGCCGGCTCATACATGAACGTCTTGGAGACGAGACCTGCCAAGATCACGTCCTTGACGCCCTTCGCCTCCATATCAGCGAGCAACGCTTCGAGCTCCAAGCGCGAAAGCACGACGAGACTTCTGGCGTGCTCAAAGAGTTCGTCATGCGCGGGGGCTATAGAATAGACGATAGGGGGCTCCCCACGGCTATGAAGCCGCCTCGCTATCTCAAGCGGAAGCAGGCCGCCTCCGGCTACGAGAGCCACGGATCCGCCGTTCATGCCGTCGCCTCCTTAGGTCATATTGGCGCGCCTGATGAGCGCTCCGCCGATCAAAAAGAAAAGGAGATTGGGAAACCAGGCAGCGAAAAGGGGTGACATATACCCGCTCTCTCCCATGGCCCTACACAGCGACATCAAAACATAATAGAAGAAGATGACTATGACGCTCACCCCCAGCCCAACCCCAGAGCTGGCGCGCCGCGAGTGCGCCCCCATGCTCGAACCCACCATGGCCAACACCACGCTGGCCCATGGCACCGCCAGACGAAGGTAAAGCAGCATCTGCAAGGGCCGCACATCGGCGCCCTGCGCCTCTACGAGGGCGATATACTTGTGCAACTCGAAAGCGCCCATCCTCTTGGGATCAGCGGCAGCCCGCTCGACCTGGGCCGGGGAAAGAGGCAAGGGAAGGCGCTGACGCGCGAACTGCGTGGAAGTTGACACTTGACCGTCTGGTGAAACCTCAAAAGCCCTGCCGCCCTCGAGCCACCACTCCCCGCCCTGCCAACTCCCCTTTTCCGCCAGCATGATGCGCCTCAGCGAACCCTCGTCGAACTCCTGGACCAAGACGCCCTCCATGAGGCCACTGCGCGGAAGGAGCTTTTCTATGTATATGACCCGCGAGAGCCTTCCTGCTTTTTCTTCCCTCAAGAACAGCCTTTCCCTCAGCAAGGACGGGCGCTCGCGCGCAATTTCATACCTCAAAACGTGCTCCGCAGCCCTATCGGCCAACGGGACTATCGTCTCGTTCAAAAGGAGGGCGGCGCACCCTACCGCGAGCGCGACCATCAAGAGGGGGCGCACGATGCGCTGGAAGGCCACGCCAGAGGCCTTAAGCGCCACCAGCTCCGATTGGGAAGACAATTTCGAAAAACAGTAGATGGATGCCAAAAGCATGGCCATCGGCAAGGTGAGCACGACCACGCTGGGTAACCTGTAGATAAAAAGCTTGGTCACGATCCATAAAGGGACGCCGCGCTCCACGATTAGGTCGGCCAAGTCGAAAAGGAGGTCTCCGGCAACCAGGAGGAGCGAAAAAGCGAAGATGCCGAAGAAGAAGGGGGGTTTAAGCTCATTTATGACGAAGCGATCCAGGATCTTAATGCGATGACTCCCCTTTCGCTCCTGATGCATTAAGCTCCAAGATCCTCTCCGCGGCTTCGCGCACGGCCCCATGGCCGCCGCAGGAGTTCGTCACCCAATCCGATGCGGCTTTGACTTCGGGCAGGGCGTTGGCGGGAGCTATGCCCAAACCGGCCCATTCCATAGCGGGCAAGTCGTTCACATCATCGCCCATATATGCTATCTCTTCCCTCGAAAGACCGAGCCCGAAGGCCAACTCTCGCAAAACAGAAAGCTTATCACCCGCGCCGTTGTAAACGCGATCCACGCCGAGGTCTTTCGCCCTCTGATCCGTGGCCGGTGAGGGCCGCCCGCTCACGAAGGCTATGACGACGCCGCTTGCCTTCAGGCGCGCTATGCCCATGCCGTCTTGGATGTCGAAGCGCTTCCACTCGCCACCTCGACCATCCATATAGACGCCGCCATCGGTCAGCGTTCCATCCACGTCCATTGCAAAGAGTTTAATCATCTTCTCGATCCCTTTCGCAGGAGACGCCCCACGGCGTCACTCCTCTCTTAGATGAAGTTATAAAACCAGTGATCTCCTCTTGGAATTCGTCGCCGGGGTACCGAGCGGCGAGCTCGCGCAGCGCCTCTTTCATCGCGAGGCCGGAGCGATAGAGGATGCGGTAAAGGCCTGCTATATGGCTTCGGGCTTCCCTGTCGAAGCCGTTTCGCTTCAACCCCACGACGTTGATGCCGTAGATGCGGGCCGGGTGCCCGTCGGCGAGCGAGTAAGGCGGAACATCCTTTATGACCTTAGCGAGGCCGCCCACCATGCAGAACTTGCCTATGCGGACGAACTGATGAACGCCTACAAGGCCGCTCACGACGGCCTTCTCTCCGACCTCCACATAACCTGAGAAACCGGTTTTGTTGGCCACCACCACGCCAGGGCCCACCTTAACGTTGTGGCCGACGTGGACCCCTTCCATGAGATAAGCGCCCGAACCGATGCGCGTGCAATTTCCCTCGCCGCTGGCCCGGTGGACGGTGACGTTCTCTCTCAACGTAGCGCCGTCGTCCACGTACACCCAGCTCTCCTCGCCGCGAAAACTGAGGTCCTGCGGCTCCATCCCCAAGACCACGTGGTCGAAACACCTGCACCCCCGGCCCAAGGAGACGTAATCCGATATGTGCACATACGCTCCAATTACCGAACCCGCGCCTATGTGGACGCGATCGCCCACGATGCTGTAGGGGCCTATGGATACGTCGTCGTCAATTTCGGCCTTGGGCGAAACTATCGCCGTAGGATGGATCATCCGCCTCACTCCGGCTCACCGAGCTTCTTCGCCACCACAAACGTGAACACGGTTTCCGCCACCACTTCTCCGTTCACCTTGGCGACGGCAGCTACTTTGCCGACCTTACCGCGCATTTTTAAAACCTCGGCTTCGGTGATCAGCTGATCGCCGGGGCGGACCGGCTTGCGAAAGCGGGCGTCGTCGACGCCGGTCAAAAACGTCACCTTGCCGACCATTTCGGGCCGCAGAACTATCATCATCGCCGCCACCTGTCCCATTGACTCCAGCACGAGCACGCCCGGCATAACCGGGTCGGCAGGGAAGTGACCTTGAAAGAACGGCTCATTTATGGTGACGTTTTTGAGCCCGATTATTTTGCCCTCCTGAAGGTCCAATATGCGATCTACGAGCAAAAAGGGATATCTGTGCGGCAACGACTCCAGGATTTTATGAATATCGATCACGTTCGATCCCTCCTCGGGCGGATTCGGTCTATCCTGTCTGCGAGAGCGAGATGAAGGTCATGGCCGGCGCGGCACGCCACCACATGACCTGCAAGACGGCACCCCAATATTGCCAAGTCTCCCAAAAGGTCGAGGAGCTTGTGGCGGACGAACTCGTCGGGGAAACGCAGGCCATCGCGGTTCAATACACCATCATCCCCTATCACGACGGCGTTTTCGAGCGAACCGCCGCGGGCCAAACCGCTCCTTCGCAAGCTCTCGACCTCATCGAGGAAGGCAAAAGTGCGCGCAGGTGCTATCTCGCGCCTGAAACGTTCAGGGTCGACCTCGCAGGACAGGTATTGCACACCCACCGATGGATGGCTGAAAGAGATGACGTAGGTCAAAAAGAGCGCTGCGCCCGGCAGGGCGCAGATCGACCGCCCTTTAAGCGGATCGTCCACACCTATAGGGAAGGGAATCGCAAAGGCCTCGCTGGGCTCGTCGCTTTCGACTATACCTGCGGATTCAATCGCCTCTACGAAGGGGATGGCGCTGCCGTCCGCAGCCGGAACCTCCTCTCCCTCCACGGCGATCTCGAGATCATCCAGGGCCATGCCGAAAAGGGCGGCCATCAGGTGCTCCGCCGTGCGAAGGACCCTGCCGCCGGGAAAGTGAAGGTCCGTTCCTCTGCCGGAGCTTTCACCTCTCGCCTGCGCCAAGGAGAAGCTCTCGTCTCCGAAGGTGAAGTAAAGCCCCTTTTTGCTCGCAGGGAGGAGGTGCAGGCGAGAGAATCGCCCCGTGTGCAGGCCGACTCCAGAAAGCTCAGCGGGACGGAATAAGGTCCTACGAGCCATTGCCTTTCACCTGTTCTGACAGTTTATCGACCTGTTTTTTCAGATCGTCGAGCAGGCGCACCAAGTCCGGCAAACGGTGAAGGATGGCCTGAACTTTCAACTCTTCCCTGTGGTCGCGGGCAGGGAAGCCAGAGACGACCCTCCCAGGCGGTATATCTTTGGTCACGCCCGCCCTGGCAGCCACTTTGGCGTCCCTTCCGACGCGCGCGTGATCTCTAACGCCGCTTTGAGCTGCCATGACCACCCCGTCTTCAAGATGGGCGCTACCTCCAATTCCCGTCATGGCCACGAGCACGCAGTTGCGCCCGATCCTGGCGTTGTGTCCCACGTGCACGTGGTCGTCTATCTTCGTGCCGGCGCCTATCAGCGTCTCCCCCATCGTAGCCCTATCTATGGTGACGGCGGCTCCTATCTCCACATCGTCCTCCACGACCACCCTGCCGATCTGTGGGATCTTCGCGAGGCCACCCTCGCTTAAGCTCTCAAATCCGAACCCGTCGCACCCTATGACACTGCCGCCGTGTATCAGACAGCGCTTACCTATTACGGTGTCACGATATATCACGACCATGGGCTCTACGCGCGTATCCTCCCCTACCTCGGCGTTTTCGCCCACGAAGACGTGGGCCTCCAGGACCGCGCCAGAAGACAAATGTGCGCCGGATTCCACTACGCAGAGCGGCCCGATATAGACATGAGGATCTACCGAGGCTTCAGGATGGACGACCGCGGAGGGGTGGATGCCCGGCGGAAAACTCCTCGGTTTACAGAAGAGGGAAAGCAGCTTAACCAGGGCGCTTCTCGGGTTTTGGACCTCTACGCCGTCTCGGCCAGCTTCTATCCATCCGGGAGGCGCCAAAAGCGGCACGCCTTCGGGAAGCCCCCCTAGGGCTTTCTTCTCCCAGACGGCAGTTATACGGCTCGCGTCGGCGCTCCACGGAGATGTCACGCCCGAAACGAGCCGCTTCGGGTCGCCCCTGACTGAGCCGCCCACTTCTTTAGCTATATCTTCCAGCGAAAATGCTACTTTATCGCTCATCGACGCCCCCACCTACAGATTCCCCAATGCCCTCAAGCTCAGGGAATCGTCGTCTCTTTCGTCATAATGAAGCTCTATTGCTATATGCTCGGTGATGCGATACCCTAACCCCCAATTATCCTGGCCGTCGTCGTTGCGACGCCACCAGAAATAGGGCTTTTTCACACCGCCTTCGAGCCACAAACGGGCCCACCCCTCTTCGCCCGGATAGGCCACTTCGTAGCCCAGCCATATCCTGAGCCAGGGAGACCAACGCAGACCCCAGCGGCTCTCGAGGTCGGCGTCGTTAGCTTCAAGCACCCACTCGCCGTACAGTTCGGCATCCCAACCGGAAAAGGGTTGCGCCTTACGTCCCAGGTGAAGGCCGACTTCGGGATAACGATCGTCGGTGCCGGCGTAAGCGGCGGCCCAAACCCACACCGTATACCGACTACTTTCAACCTCCGCCTCGAGCCGGCTCAAGCGCTCCGGCTTAAAGCGCACGTCGGCGACGCCCCGCGCTTCCGAGATAATCCTCTCTTCCTCGAGCGACTTCTTCGCCCAAGCCTCCACTTCCCCGGCGTGGAGAGAAACCCACTCCAGCGGCATCCCTACGATGGGAGACAGCGTCTCGATGACGTCCTCCCTCAAGCCTGAGACCAAAAACACGGGGAGGGAACGAGAAAATATCCGCGGCTCCACGAACAGGACCAGCGGGGGGCTGGGAGAGAACGAAACTTCCAACGACACCGCCTTTTCTTCGGCCTTGACCAAGAGGTGCGGCTCCCATCCCGGAAGGCGCTCTTCCAAAAGGCGCGCCACTTCCTCGCGGAGGGCTCTATCCCCCCACCTCAAGGCTTCCACAGGCACGCCTTCGAGGAGAGTTAAGACGGAGGAATCAACTCCTTTTACGTCTTCTTCAAACCAGGACAAAAGGCTTTGCGACATCTGCGGCCGAACGATGCGCACCTGCCAATCGGACGCCGCCTTAGGGGTGAGGAAAAGGTGCACCCTTCCCGCTTGAACCTCGACAGAGGAAACCTCATACCCTTCGAAAAGCCTCCCTGCCACGAGGGAGAGCATCTCGGCCTTTTGTTCTACGGAATAACGAGGCGACATCTCCTGCCAAACGGCAGAGAGGGCCTCTTGGGCAGCGCTGGCCAGCCACTCGGGCGGGCCAGATACCGCTACGGGCTCGCAAGCGGCCTCCGCACCACCCAAAAAGAAGCAAAGAATCAACAGGGCAGCACATCTCCGATACGGCATCTCATTCAGAAGAGCTCGCCGAAGCCGAAGTGGGTGAAGGTCTCGTAATCGCCCTCTGCGACGTCAAGGCGGATGTTGCCCAAAGGGGTCCTGACACGCACGCCGAAACCCATGGCGTCGTGGAGGTCGGAAAAGTCAAAACCGCTGGTATCCTTCCTGAGCCTCTTTTCCTTAGAGTCCCACTCCACGCCTCCCCAGGCGTTGCCCACATCGTAGAAGATGACGAAGCCGACAGCCTCCTGGATGGGGATTCTGAGTTCCACGTTCGCCAGAAACATTTCGCTCCCCTCGAACTGGTCTTCTTCATAGCCGCGCAGGTCCCTGTCCCCGCCCAAGAAATACTGGTCGGCCCAGGGAAGGGTGCCGCTTGAAAAGCCAGCCCTCACACGAGCGGCCAGTATCGCCGGGTTGTCCTCCGTGCCGAGCTCCGTCCCGAACATGTCCTGCAAGAAGGTGAGCGGCGTGTAGTATCGCCCCTCTATCCAGTATTTGGTGAAGTCCCAGTCGCTTCCCATTATGTCCATGGCCTGCTGTATGTTGAGGATTTCCACGTCGCCCTTGGGATAGCTCAGATACCTGTCCGTGTTTGTCCTTTGAACCGTCCCCAAGACAGAGAAGGTCTTACCGCTGCTCAAAAGGTTCCTGACAGCCTCGTAGTCTGCGGGTCCTTTGTGCCACCAGGTGGGGTCTACCGAAGAGTCGTGCCAATCGAGCGTCACATACCAGTTCATGCGGGGGTCGTGCTTGAACTTCCTGCCGGCGCCGATGTAGTAGCCGGTCCTGTCTTCGTCGTATTCGAAGACCGTGTCGCCATCGTCGTCGATGTAGTCGACATCTTCCCACTGGTGCTTGTAAACGCCGACCTTCCAGGAGTAATACTCCTCGTCCATAAAAGGCTCCTCGTAGGAGATCCAATATTGTTCACGGTCACCCGTCTCGAAACCCACGACGGCCCTGTGCCCCTTTCCCTGCCAGTTTGTGTCTTCGTACACCAAGCCGCCGCTCCAACCGCTGCTCGAGCCGTGGCCTATGGAGAGGCCTATGCGCCCCGTCCTCTGCTCTGTGACGGTTATGACTATATTCATCACTTCAGGATCATCGGTAGGCTCAAAGCCTACGTTCACGTCTTCGAAATACCCCAACCTCTGGAGCTTGTTGAGGGAATGGCGCATATATGTGGCGTTGAAGACATCGCCTTCTTTTATCGGTATCTCCCTGCGGATCACGTTCGTCTGCGTCCTCGTGTTGCCCTGTATTATGATCTCTCCCACGCGGGGCTCCACTATCTGCACTTCGACGATCCCGTTTTCGAAGCGCACATCCTGCATCCTCACGAGGACATAGCCGGCTTCCCTATATTTATTCTGAATGCGCTCCAAGTCGTGCCGGAAGAAGACGCGGTTGAAGATGCTACCGGGGACAGTGAAGACCTCTTTCATCAGCTCTTCATCGCTATATATTGAATTGCCCTCAATCCTGATCTCCTTCACGGGAGGATTTTCCTGCACAACATAGACGACCTTCACGCCGTCGGGCCTGGCCTCCAACCTGACGTCTACGTATGAAAAAAACCCCAAGTTGTAGATGGCCTCTATGTCTCTGTCGATCTGTTCCCTGTTCAAGGGATCCCCCACCTTGGTCCCGATCACCCCGAGGATGTACTGCGAGGCTATTTCCTTGTTTCCTTCCGCGGCAAGTTCTACAACCACAGGTTGCTGTGCCGCTGAGCTTCCACAAATTGCTACGACTAAAAACGCCGCCAAAGTTACCATAACAATGAAGTGCCTCACCGCTCAATCACTCTCCTGAAGGATCAAGGTTTTTCGAAGATAATGTGTGAGTTCTCGCCCCTCAGTGCCCGTTCACCAACCTGCACAAGGGTGAGAAACTCTTCTAAGGGTACAGAGGACGTTTCAGTAGAAACGGGAGCCTCGCCGGTCCCGGAGGCCGATCGCGATGACGCTTCCGGCCTTGAGGGCATCGTCATTTCTGCCTTTTCGTTCCGAGACAGAGAAGGTTCGGACACTTGGAAATCAGCGAATTGCTCTTCTCTTGTCGAGCTTAGGCTCTCCCTGAGGAGGTTCAACAGCCTGCCTTCGTCCTCGGTCACGAATTCCAAGCGAAGGTCGGGAACCTCGAAGCCAAGGCGCTGGATGTGCACTCCCTGATCCTTAGAAAGCGGAGGGTTGGATAGCGGAAGGGCCGTGGCCAAGACGATAACCACGCCGAGGAGGACTCCCGCCGGTCGAAGGAGCCGCCATGACGAAATGGCCTTCTTGTGGTGACCTTTCGAAGCGCAAAAGCGCCACATCTCTTCGCCGGCCATATCGAGCTCCGCCTTAGCGCACGCGAGCTCTGCCATAGCCGCCTCTGGCTTGCCGGCACGCCAGGCAGCTATGCACCGCTCTATCCACCGTTCTATTCGCCTTAAGCGCCCTTCCATGATTACCCCGCCTCGCTTGCCGATGATATACTCCTCTTGCTTTATCCCCGCTTTCGCTCGCCCAGTGGCGCAGGCAACCCCAAAGCTATCCTCAGTCTGGCCAGCGCCTTGCGGCGTATGCGATATACGTGACTGACGTCTATCGCGGTATCTCTCGCCACATCGCCAGCTTTTTTGCCCTCCACCACCAAGGCCTGAATGATGTCCCTTTCCTTAAGCGTGAGAGCGCCCATCGCCTCTTCCAATAGGAGGCGCCACTCGACCGCAACGCACTCGCCAGGCTGGGCGATTTCCTCTTCCATGTCGACAGGATACGGCGCCCTTTTTTCGCCCCTCTCGAGGAAGTTTATCATATGCCCGCGGATGCGATAGAAGGCGTAAGTGGTGAACTTGTTGCCGCGCGAGACGTCATAGGCATCGACGGCTTTAATGAGAGCAAGCATCCCCTCTTGGAGCAGATCCTTAGCGGTGCCCTCGTCCAGAGAAAAACGCCTTGCCAACCAAAAGACAAGCGGACGATAGGCGACTATCAAGGCTTCTCTCGCCTCTTCGTCACCTTGCCGGCAGAGCCTCCAAAGTTCTGCTTCCTCCTGCGGGTCTAACCCCTGGGAGGAGCTATTTCTCGCCATAATGCCGCTCCCCTCGCGAGTCCGGAAATTCTTCCATTTTCACCTCGTAATGATACCACAACAGGGAAAACACACTGACTCAACCATTCTACGGAAGCAGCGGGATCTGCTCCGCTCGCACGTTGCCTGCAAAGAGGTGCAACGCATCGTTCGCAAAAGCCAAGGAACATCTGCCGGCTAAGATATCGACGGCAAAGAGAGCGCAATTGTCTATGCGGATGCGCCAGGCTATAGACGAAGGAGCGCCGAGCAAAGAGACCACGGCAGCCCTTATCGTGCCGCCGTGACAGATCACGAGCACCCGCTCCGCGTCGGATGACAGGATGGGAGACATGGCCCGATTCACTCGCCTTATCACGTCATCAAAAGGCTCTCCCTTGGGAGGATCGACAGAGGCGGGGTCATCTCTCCACCGCTCGTAAAGTTCTCCGTAGCGCTGCCTCACTTCGGAAACGGACATGCCTTCCCACTCGCCAAAATCGAGCTCTATGAGGTCTTCAGACAGTTCCAAAGCCGGAGGGTCGGGCATCTTTTCCATAACGATTTCGGCGGTCTCCCTGGCGCGGACCAACGTGCTCGAAAGGACTCGGTCGGCCCTCCAAGAGGCAAGCCTTCTGGCGAGGCTCTCCGCTTGGCGACGGCCTCCACCGTTCAAAGGGACATCTGTGCGCCCCTGATAGCGGGATGAGTCGTTCCAATCCGTCTGCGCATGTCTGGCGAACAAGATGCGCCGTGGTTTAATCAATTTGATGGAACACCTCCAAATATATTTTACCGTATTCCGCATTCCGCCGTATGCACATGTATGCATGACCAAACATGACAAAAGGCCACCAACGGTGGCCTACATTATGTCGGGCTGGGATTAACTCCCATCGCTATCCGCTCATCGGTAAGCTTCCCGTCTATGCCTTATCCGCAGGGCATAGATAACCCCTTGTTCCTGGTCAATTCGCAGAATGACTCGCCCATCTTCCACCCTCAACCGCCATCTTTCTGGGTTGCCATGGAGTTTTTTAAGGTCTACGGCTTGCGGGTAGGCTAACAGCCGGTCTAAGGCAGCTCCAATGCGCCTTTGGTTTTTTCTGTCCAGTTTGATCAGATCTTTTTCGGCCGGCTCGGTTATTTCAAGCCTCATATCTCCTCTCCATTTCCCCTTTGACCCGCTCCCAGGGCTTAGTTTTACCTTGAGCTATTGCCCTTTCCGCTTTGGCAATGGCCTTCTTGTCCTCTTCGGTCAATGGTTCATCGTCGTCTGGGGCGGTCTCCAGGGCATGGAGAACGGGGTCTAAGAAGGCTTCCAAATCGCGCTCCCTTATCCGCCAAAGCCTTCCTGCTCTAACCCCTCTGAGCTTCCCCTGCTTTAGCCACACACGGATGCTCCTCGGCGTTACCGCCAGCCGTTCGGCAGCCTCCTCTGGGGTCAAAAGTTTTTCGACCATTTGGATCACCTCCTCATGGAGCTTGTTGTGCAAGAGGCATCATTTCGTGTTTTATTATAGCATTTCATACGTTTTATTGCCAACAGAGTATTGTTTGGCCACCGACCAGAAAGTTACTCATCTACTCAAGCGCGCCCTCCAACATACCTTCTTGCGTGCGGCTTGAGTCAAAGTCTTTGGGATTCTCCTGCTTGGCTCTTCCTTTGGTTCGGGTTGCTCTTTGGGCTGCCCTATCTGGACTTTTGTTGCTTTTGTGGCCTCGGTCCGAAACTCGAGTTAAAAATTTCCTTTGTGGCGGTGTCTCGCCAATTTCCCTTTTCCTATCTGGAAACCACGCTCTCGCTCAAGGACTTCGACGAAACAGTTAAAAAAATGGGTGCGCTGCTCTTAAAAGCAACTTCGCACCCCAACTATAGAGAAGGAAGAAGGCTAAACTGGCTTGTGAAGCTGTTATGGAGCCGGCGGGCGGACTTGAACCGCCAACCTGCGCATTACGAGTGCGCTGCTCTGCCGATTGAGCTACACCGGCACAGTGGCGGTCCCAACGGGATTCGAACCCGTGCCGCCGCCTTGAAAGGGCGGTGTCCTAGGCCACTAGACGATGGGACCCCTTACGACAAGTGCCTGATGCGCGCAACCGATTTCGCGTATATACGCACATCAGCCGCATTATGATAACACAAACGGCTATCGATGCAAGTCCCCGAGCTCTGGAATTTACCCGTGACTTTCTTTCTTTATCTCCTCCTCGATTTCCTCCTTGCCCTCAGCTTTTTGGATGTTCACAGTAGCTTCGTCATACAATTATCTCCTCACTTAGTTCCCAACTTATCTTAGGTGAGGTTGTGGGTAAACTCCTATCTTAGGGTTACCACTTGCATGATTTTGTAATGATGGCAGAACCCAAGTTATTTTCTGCCTAAGGCGAGAGCAAGCCCCATAAGGGCCCAGGCGATGCAGCCTACGGTCTGACGGGCATCGAAGTGGCTACCTCCCATGGAATACACGAGCTGCCCCACAACCAAGCTTAAAGCCGCGACGGCATGATGCCTGTGCATGCCGCCCTTAAAGGCACGATAGGCGCTTTCTATCATCCGCCATTGAAGCGCAAGGTAAGCTAAAAAAAGAGGAAAGCCACCGCTCACTAAAAGGGTTAAATAGCCATTGTGCGGAGCTGGGGGCGCACCCCACTTCCACCCCTCAGGGGCGAAGGCGGGGAAGAGCTCTTTAAAGCTTTTCCAACCATGTCCCAAGATAGGGCTATTTTGCGTCATATTCCATGCGGCCTGCCACAGGAGAGATCTATTGTTGGAAAAAGCCTCTATGTCGCCCGCAGAGGCAAGCTGTGACAATTCCCTAAGCAGAAGCTGCACCAGCGTTTTGTCGACCAGGATAGATATGCCTACCAACGACACCCCACATAAAAGCAAAAGACAGACCCGCCTCCAACATAGGCGCACATCGCGGCGCAGAAAAAGAAGTGAAAAAAGCAGCACTACAGCTCCTCCAGCCCAGGCACCGGAGCTGAAGCTTAAAAAGAGCATTACGCACGAGCCCAAAAGGGCAAAAAACGCCAGTGTCGCCTCCCGCGGAGAGAGCCTCTCGTCAAAAAAGTACGCCAGCGTTGGCGATAGAAGGAAGAGCGCATGAGCTCCCATAGTGTTGTGGTGAGAAAAGGGGCCCTCCATATTGCCCGTGAGTGCAAAGCACAAGATGGTCCAGGCAAAGGTGACGATGGCAGTAGCCCAAAGGGTCATCCTGAAACGCCTCAAGATTTTTGGCTCCTGAAGCAAAAAAAATGCAAGCCACACGCC
>LGFQ01000102.1 GCA_001508935.1 Synergistales bacterium 54_24 | reverse complement strand
GCTGTAAAGGAGAGCAGAGAGATCTCACTTGAAGCTATATGGGCCGTAGGCATGCTTTTTCTCTTTTGGATGAGTGCTCAGTGGACGCGTCCCTTTCATCGAATAGAGGACGCCATATGGATGAGCCTGGCCTTCGCTTTGGCCAATAGGGAAATTTTACCCCAAACCTCCTCTTGGGCGACGGTGAACAGGGTGTACGTTTTTAAGCTCCTTGGGGCTGCCATGGCTCTTGTAGCGGTTTTGGGTCTCCTCTTTTTATTTGACGGCTTGGCAGGGGACAGAGCCTTAGCGCTTGCGACTAAAACCAGCGATTTTGAGCTAAAAAAGCGGTATTTAGAAAAGGCGCTACGCTCTCCCTTGGTGAGCGACTTAACGGAGAGGCAGCTGGCATATCTTCTTATCGAAGGGGCAGAAATTACAAAAAGCGAGGACGACATGGAAAAGGCTATCGCTGTCCTGCGCAATTATTTTTATAAAGAGCCACAGGCGAGAGACCTCAAAAAACTCATCGAGTTATATGCCCGCATCGACGACACAGAGAGCTTAAAAGAGATGGCTTGGTATTTAAAGCCAGGCCTTTATAGGATTGAACCAAGGGAGCACGCATCGGACACGTCGTGTGCGCCCCTGGTTCATGTAGACTTATTGTGCAGCCTCAAGTCCGCGCCTTAAATCCTCTATTATGTCCTCTATATCCTCGAGGCCGATGCTGAGCCGTATCAACCCTTCGTCGATGCCGCTTTCTTTTAGCTCTTTGGCCGAAAGCTGCGAATGTGTGGTAGTGGCCGGATGAATGGCCATGCTCCTCGCATCGCCCAAGTTTGGCACTATTGAGAAGAGCTTTAATCCGTCGAGGAAACGTTTGCCCGATTCGAGCCCTCCCTTTATACAGAACGCCACCATGCCACCGTGGCCGCCTCTCAGAAACGTTTTGGCGAGATCGTGCTGCGGGTGGCTTGAAAGCCCTGGGTATAAAACCCACTCCACCCCTCCGTGCGACTCCAAAAATTGCGCCACGTCCATGGCGTTTTTGCTGTGGCGCTCCATGCGAAGCGAGAGCGTTGCGAGTCCCAGGCACAAGAGGTGGGCGTTGTGCGGTGAAAGGCAGCCGCCCAAATCCCTCAATATGCAGGCTCGAAGCTTCGCCGCGAGGGCTGCCCTGCCGAACTTTTCGCAGAATACGACGCCGTGATAGGCCGGGTCGGGCTCGGTGAACTCGGGCCATTCTCCCAGTTCGGCCCAGCGGAAGTTTCCGCCGTCTACGACGACGCCTCCTATGGCGTTGCCGAAGCCGTCTATGTATTTCGTGGTGGAGTGGACGACGATGTGTGCGCCCCATTCGAGCGGTCGACACAGGGCTGGTGAGGCGAAGGTGTTATCCACCACCAAGGGTATGCCGTGCCCTTCGGCGACTTCTCCGAGTTCTTCGAGCGGAGGGATATTTAAGCCGGGATTTCCAATAGTTTCTGCGATTATGCAGCGCGTGCGAGGCTTGATGTTCCTTTCTACCTCCTTTACGTCATTGATATCGACGAAGCTCGTAGTTACGCCGAACTTGGAGAAGAGGTTCTTGAGTAGCGTTATCGTGCCTCCGTAGGACGAGCGCTCGGCTACGATATGGTCGCCCTCCTTGCAGAGGAGCATGACGAGGTGGGCGAATGCAGCCTGTCCCGACGATGTGGCTACTGCCGCCGCCCCTCCTTCCAGGGCAGCGATCTTTTCCTCAAAAGCTGCGACGGTTGGGTTCGATATCCTGGAATACGTGTGCCCCGACTTTTCTAAAGAGAAAAGGGCTGCGGCTTCGTCTACGCTCGGCAGTTTGTACGCTGCAGTGGCGTATATGGGCAGAGCGAATGAGCCGGTAGTTGGATCGTAATCCCAGCCGCAGTGCAGAGCCTTTGTCGTGAATCCCTTGTATTCGGCTTCCTTCATTTCCATTCCTCCTCAGCGCTGGCGGCGTGGGTAAAGAGTCGCACCCACGCCTTTATTATGGGGTCAGTGTATCACTAAGAGATCCCTATATGGCGGAAACGGCTGCAGGTCGTCGGCTATCCACGATTCTGCAGCATCGCTCAAGGAGCGGATCTCGTTCATGAGCTTTAAACCTTCTTCCGTTATGAAGGAGGCGCTCTCTTCGAGTTCTTCCATTTTGACCTTCTTGCGGAAGTTTTTCAATTCCTCGAGCTTCTGGAGGAGCGCCTCTTTTATGCCGCATAGAGTTTTCATGTGCCCTTTCCAAGTTTCCAAGCCATCGTCCAGCAGACTTGCGGCTTTTTCGAGGGCGCTCCCCTCTTGGATGATTTGCCGCGAGATGCTGGGCAATATGCCATGGCGTATCATGTCATCCATTACGGCCATCTCGACGTCGACGGTCTTGACGTATTGCTCGAGCCGCGTTTCGTAGTAGGCGGTGATTTCCCTGTCGGTCATCACGTTAAGCCCGGAGAGCAGGTCCCTATTTTCCGGGATCAGGTAGTAGGAGAGCGCTTCCGGCGTGGTGTTGGCGATGGGAAGCCCCCTGCGCCGTGCCTCTTCGTGCCATTCCGGGTCGTAGCAGTTGCCCTCGAATCGTATCGCCATGCTCTCTTTTGCCACATCTCGCAGGACATCCAGAGTTGCGTCTGCTATGTCGGTGTTTCCGAGACGACTCTCGATCCTGTTTGTAACCTCTTCTATCCCCCAGGCCCAGATGGTAAGGAGCATTGTAAGGGGGCCGGCGATTGACTGAGACGCGCCGGTCGCGCGAAACTCGAATTTATTGCCCGTGAATGCCAATGGGGCCGTTCGATTGCGGTCGGAATTTTCTTTCTTTATGGACGGGAGCTTATTCAATCCCAAGTCCATCAATCCCTTGGTCGGAATCTCATCGGGGAAGCCCTCCTCCAACCGATTCAACACATCTGTCAAGGCACTGCCTAAATAAACGCTCATGATAGCGGGCGGCGCTTCGTTTCCGCCCAACCTGTGCATATTTCCTGGAGAGGCGACGGATGCCCTAAGGAGCGAGCTATACTTGGATACGCCTAAAAGTAGAGCGCCCAAAAATGCCAAAAACTGCACATTCCTGCGCTGGCTCGTGGACGGCTCCAATAGATTATGCCCGTCGCTATCCATGAGCGAGAAGTTGGTGTGCTTGCCGCTTCCGTTGATGACGGCAAAGGGCTTCTCATGGAGGAGGAGCCTCAAGCCATGGCGGCGGGCGATCCTTTTCATCGCGCTCATCGTTATCTGGTTTTGATCTGTGGCGAGGTTCGCCTCTGTGAATTGGGGGGCAAACTCGAACTGGCACGGAGCAACCTCATCGTGGCGCGTCTTTATGGCGATGCCGAGCTTGTGGAGCTCTTGTTCAGTTTCCTCCATATATGCCAAAACGCGCGGGTGAATCACACCGAAGTAATGATCCTCGAGCTGCTGCCCCTTAGGGGGGAGGCAACCTATAACCGTGCGCCCGCAGAGGACGAGGTCGGAGCGCTTGCGCGCCAACTCTTCATCTATCAAAAAGAATTCTTGCTCCGCGCCCACGGTCACCTTGACCCAACGAATGCCCCTGTTGCCGAAGAGTCGCAACATGCGCATGGCCCGTTCTTCGATGGCCGTTATCGCCTTGAGGAGCGGCGTCTTCATGTCGAGCGGCGTCCCATCCCAGGATAAGAAGACGGATGGTATACAGAGCGTCCCCCCGTTTTCCGTGGGTATGATGAAGGCCGGGCTCGTGGGGTCCCATGCTGTGTAGCCGCGCGCCTCGAAGGTGCTGCGCGTGCCTCCAGAAGGGAGGGATGAGGCGTCGGGCTCGCTCTGAATGAGCTCGCCCCCTGTGAAAGCCTCTAAGGGTGTTCCTCGCTCGTCTACAGAGAGGAAGGCCATGTGTTTTTCCGCTGTCAGCTCTGTCCTCGGGTGAAACCAGTGGGCATAGTGCGTAGCCCCTAATGATATCGCCCATTCTTTCATCGCTGCCGCCACGACGCCGGCTATGCGGCTATCTAACTTTTGTTGCCCCCCATTGATGGCGCTGGTGAGCTGTTCGAAGACATCCTGGGGCAAGCGCTCGCGCATTGCCTTTTCGTTGAAGACATGGCGCCCAAAATATGATGTCGGTCTTTCCATAAAAACCACCTCCTGCGTGTGATGGCTATTTATACCACACGCTGCGATGGTTATGCAAGTATTTTTTAAAAAAACCTGCAAGTACAAGTATGAGATTTGGCGAATGATAGGTAGTTATTGTGTATACATAAATTTAAACGCCGAAGATCCTTTCGACAAGGCGGTACGACAATGGCACCATCACGGGGACCAAGACAGAAACCACAACGCCCGAGGCGAAGGAGAGGAACGCTATCTCCCTTCCGGCGCTCCTCGTTATGAAGGGCAAAGCCACGTCCATCGCTGTGGCGCCGGCTATGCCTACAGTCCCATGCTTGCCGAAAAGCCTTACCAGAAGGGGCGCAGCGACTATGACCAGACATTCCCTCATAAGGTTCGCAAGGAAGCCTATCGTGGCCGAGGTCGGGCCGGCCATCTCCTTGAGCAGGACGGTCGTAATGCTGTAGTAGCCGCTTCCTACGCCGGAGGCAGCGGCTAATGGAAGGGAAGCACCGACTACCCATCCGGCCAAAAGAGCGCCTGCCGCGCCGCCCAAGAGGCTTGCGAAGGGCAAAAAAATCTCCTTCCCTTTCAAGCGGAGGAGCTCTCCGAGCGATCCCTTGCATGCCATGTCGGCCCCTATGAAAAAGAACAGGAATAGCAAAAGCCACGAAATTATCTTGTCGGATATGACAAGAGCCCGTTCCGCCAAGCCGCTGTAGCCGACGAGGATGCCGGATGTAAGGAAGGCGAGCGCCCTAAGCTCCATCTT
>LGFQ01000018.1 GCA_001508935.1 Synergistales bacterium 54_24 | reverse complement strand
CCGTCGCTCAGGTTTAGGCTCAAGACGAATGCGCGTTGCAACGAACCGTGCTCCTCTATCGTCGATCTGATCCCCCGCAAGAGGGCGACGATATGAGGCCCTTTGACCCACCGATGCCTGAAGCCAAAAAACGACGCGGAGAGCTCCTCTTCGCTCAGGCCCAGCAAGGAAACTCTTGGATGAGGGCCAAGCACGTTCAATACCATACCGATGCTCTTTATAATCTGCTCTACCCTGCCGAAGGCGAGCATCGCAGCGATTAGGCCGACGATTTCCCTATCTTCGATATCAGGATAGGAATACAAAAATTGAAGGGGGTCCGGTGGCACATATTCGCGCCGGTTGTAAAGATAATAAACCTCATCGAATACTTGAAGGCATTCCTGCGGTGCGGGCATCGCGCTTAAAGGGCGTTAAAGACGACGGTGGGGGCGTTTTTGGGCGACTTGCCGCGCTTGATGAGATGGTAGTTAGAGTAGGTAAGCGGTGTCCCTCCTTCTTTAAGCGCCCTCGCCATGACGACCTCGCCCACGACGAGCTTATGGGTGTAGACCTCCATTATGTTTATGACCTTCGCCTCGACGACGGCCAGGCAATGATCTATCACTAACGGTGTGCCCAACTCTCCAGTGATGTATTCGCAGTCGCAAAATTTGTCGATGCTGCGACCGCTCCTGAAGCCGAAGTTGCCTATGAACGTCATAGGCACATCTTCTTCCAGCACCGAGATGCCCATTATGCCGCTCTTTTCCACCAACGTCGTGGTCAAATTATCTTTATGCATTGCAGCGGCTATGCATATCGGCTCGGCCGTTATCTGCATCACGGCGTTGGCGATCTGGCCGTTGAACTTTCCCTCGTATGCGGTGCTCACGATATACATGCCATAGGTCAAGCTGAAAAGCGATTCGAGCTGAATCTTCTCGTCGGCCATAGCAACCCCTCCCCTTGTTAATCTTTAACCAGCTCAAACTATATTCAAAAACGTGGAGGGAGGCAAGGCCCCGCCATGCCTCCCTCCAAAGTCGACGCTAAGGTTTTCTCACTCGCCCCTCTCTCCGAGGGCGTGATCGAGCATGAAAAGGGCATTCTTGGAGTCGCCGATAAGTTGCAGCTTTTTGACGATGCTATCAGCGGTAGCCTCCTCCTCTACCTGCTCCTTGACGAACCACTGCAGGAATTCTTGAGTGGGATAATCTTTCACCTCGACTGCAAGCGCTAACAGATCGTGTATGCGCTTCGAAACGACCTGTTCGTGTTTAAAGGCTTCCTCGAACGCCTCCAGCGGAGAAGACCATTCTGTCTTAGGTCCATCTATGGGCAAGAGGTTCACTTTCTGCCGCCTGGCATTGATGAAATCGTAGAATCGCTTGGCGTGATCGAGCTCCTCCTTCGCTTGGACCTTCATCCAGTGGGCCATCCCGGTCAAGTTTTCCGACTCAAACCAAGAGGCCATGGAAAAATACAAATACGCCGAATAGGCCTCGGCGTTGAGCTGCTCCTGTAAAGCCTTGAGCAATTTCTCGTTCATAACTAACACCCCCATTTATTCAAAATCATTGTATTTTACGAAGTATATGTATCACATCGAAGCCGCTTATGTCAATGAGACGCCGAAAGACCGTGAAGCGTGAGACGAGAAACGTGAGGCGTAAGATGTGATCAGTAATGCGTGAAGCGCAAGAAACAAAGCACATCCCATAAGCAAGGCCAAACCATACTCACTCTCACACTCACATCCACTCTCACTCGTCACTACTATGTCCCCTATAGTCGGGTCACAAACTGATGTTGCAAGAAACAGAAGGAGACCGAATAGGCAAGTTTCCGTCCCCTATAGTCGGGTCACAAACGAAGAGACAAGGTTACAAGCGCGTCTACGCTACAATGTTTCCGTCCCCTATAGTCGGGTCACAAACCAATATCCCGTGAACAGCAACCGAGCATCCGACCTGTTTCCGTCCCCTATAGTCGGGTCACAAACCAATCCAGGAGTCCCTCCAAACTGCTCGAGTGATGAGTTTCCGTCCCCTATAGTCGGGTCACAAACTAAAAGAAACTAAGGCATCTTGGTGGATCGATAATCGATTTCCGTCCCCTATAGTCGGGTCACAAACCAGATATATGAGCTTTGGAGTTATTGCAATCCAACGTTTTCCATCCCCTATAGTCGGGTCACAAACCTTGGTTAATAGAACATTCAAGGTATTCGACGACAATTTTCCGTCCCCTATAGTCGGGTCACAAACGACCAACATCTTGATATCGATGGGGCTATTTATGTCGATTTCCGTCCCCTATAGTCGGGTCACAAACGAGGCGGCCAATGAATATTTGAAGTCAGACGAACTCATTTCCGTCCCCTATAGTCGGGTCACAAACCATCACGAACAATAAGTCACAAGAAAAGTTCTTCAAGTTTCCGTCCCCTATAGTCGGGTCACAAACAAAGATGCAGTATGGTGATGTAGAAATGCCTGTTTCGTTTCCGTCCCCTATAGTCGGGTCACAAACGACGGGTGGGAAGTGCAACATAACGCCAATGACGAACAGTTTCCGTCCCCTATAGTCGGGTCACAAACGTGAAGGAGGCGAGCAAGATGATACGGACAGAAACTAGTTTCCGTCCCCTATAGTCGGGTCACAAACGAGGGCTAAAAATGGCGATCGTAGAGCGCATAATGGGTTTCCGTCCCCTATAGTCGGGTCACAAACTATCGGATAATTCAAGTTGGCCGCCTACTAACGCATGTTTCCGTCCCCTATAGTCGGGTCACAAACCAAGTAAGGATATCCGCATGGAGCTTGATGGGTATCGTTTCCGTCCCCTATAGTCGGGTCACAAACTGGTGTGGCTTGAAGGTAACTTGCCTACTGGTCATGTTTCCGTCCCCTATAGTCGGGTCACAAACCCTAATTAACACATAAAGAATTTTCAAGGTTCTGTGGCGACTGACATCGCATAATATTGCGTCGACCCCCGATAGTGCAAAAACTCCATAGAGTCGACAAACTCGCTTAACTTGCGGCCAAGAAGTCGAGCAAGGCGCCAACCTGAGGCTTATTTAAAGGATATTCCTTCAAAAGTTCCTCGCCGCTTGAGATCATCTTCGCTAACAAAGCTTTAGCCACCGTAATGCTATTTGCGGCATCTTCTTCGCTCACTGGCTTCATACCATGAGCCACCACGGAGCTATTTCTCTTTTCGCGCAGTTCTTCCAAGAGGTCTTCCACTTTTATCTCCTGCTGAGATGATTTTCGCATGGCCTTCAAAGAAGTTTTTAAAACGTTTAAAAAGGGTTGGTCTTGCAACGTGCGTAATTCCTTATCTGCCTCAAATAAAGACAGCTTTTTGCCTGAAGCTATATTTCGCGGCTCAATGCCATACTCTTCGCGCAACCTGTAATAGAGTATTCCCTCGTATATCCGCCAAAAACGTGCTAACGTATCCGTATAGGCCTTGCGGGCAAAGCAGCGTTCGGCATTAAATAAGATGTCCACCAAGTTCTCT
The DNA here is from genome assembly GCA_001508935.1 of Synergistales bacterium 54_24. Classification (GTDB taxonomy): domain Bacteria; phylum Synergistota; class Synergistia; order Synergistales; family Thermosynergistaceae; genus Thermosynergistes. The sequence goes on along the minus strand of LGFQ01000018.1, from coordinate 19,283 downwards.
GGCGTTTCTTTTTCGCTCTCAGACTTTAAATGTGATAGGAAGTCGGCCTGCTTTCTTAAAATTACGGCTATATCACCTGCATCCACGGTATCGCGCCACCTTCGTTCGATCGAGTTAAGGCGCTGGTAAGCTTCGCGGTAATGGAGGAGATCCCACATGCTATAAGCTTTTAGCGCTCTCGCCACTAATTCGGCTACATTACGTCGACCACTGTAAACGCTGATCTCGCTTAAACTCTGGCACTCTATGGACATAATCTCAAAATGGTACCCATCCAAGTAATGGCGAAGACGACCTATTATGCTTTCCTCCTCCAAAAACTTTAGCTTTATTTCGCATACGCGATCTTCGCCGGGTTGCGTCGCCTTAGGGTTACGAACCTGCCACAAATGAGGAGACAACAAACGCCCGGCGTGGGCGAGCACATAAAAGCACGCGCACATTTGAGGAGTTCCCGACGAGCAGTTGAGGTGAAGCTCGAAGTCTTCCCCTTCTCTTTTTAGCTCGTTTAAAATGTTGTCGATGTTTTCCCTGATGGACGGCAACAATTCTTGAAAGTCCGTAGGGTCAGAAACTAAAATTGGCCTTATATAACAGACGACTCCTGGTGATATTTCGTCTCTTAACTCGCTTAAATATTCTGCGGTCTCTTTGGCGTTATCTTCGGTAGAGGAACATATCCCAACTCCTTTTGCGGTTGGCATAAGATACACTATATCCGGCTTTAAATGTTGGCACAAAGTGATGACCGCGCCAAATTCCTTGGTATTTTTCGAAATTGGGTCTTGATTACCGACAAAAGAGATCAAAACTTCCCTCATTTCAAAGTTCTCTCCTTTATTATATGAAACTAATCTAATTGACTGTAATTTTTGCCCAGCCAAAGGTATGCAGTGGTTTATCTTTGATTACCGCAACTTTGCGAGACTTCGGGAAAAGTAGATGATTATACGATTTAAAGTAGCAATCGCGCAAATTTATACGCTCTTCCTTTGAAAGACGGAGGACCAAAGAAGACGAAAGCAACCCAGCCCCCCACCCTAAGCGTATATTTGCGCCGAGGCTTTCAATGCGCTCCAACTCTTCCACCAGGCCTTGCAGACCCGCCTGGCGGAAGAACTCCTTTTCTGCCGTTAAGACATCTTTGCACTTTTTGTGGCTGAACTCGAGCCATTTATCGAGCTTAAAGGGCGGGCTTTGGCCACATAACGCCGCCAAAAAGCCGCACGACTCCTCATCACAAGTTAAGCGGCACTTTAGCTTGACGCCTGAGCGGATTACTTCAACGAAAAGTTTTGTCCCTTTTGCGCCGTAATGATAACCTGCGTCTCCATTCAGGCTAACAATTCTCACCGCTTGAATTTCTGTAAAGTCTCCTTGCAGGGCGTAAGCGTCCGTTAGCCTGAGAGCGCGCAACCAATCGCCATGAGGAGTTTTACGATTGCGGTCATTCGGCAATTGCGCGCGCAAGGTGTCGTCGAGTTTTCCTCCTATGTTTTTATCTTTCCTGCCTCTTTTAGCCGCCATCTCTTTGATTTTTGTTTTAACCTCGCTCAACTCGCGAGAATCTTTGGCTACCCAGTAAAGCATCGCCTCCCTTAACGCGCCTTTTACGCTCGAGGCTGGAAGGTATGGCTCACCAGAAGCCCCGTCAGTGATAAACGGCATAATATTGCTACATATTTCTGGTTCGCCCTTTTTTATCCTCCGTGATACTATTTCGTGAGATGTTTTACCTTTAATATTTATCTGCTTTAAATAATCATCAAGAGTTATATGCTGTCCTTTCTTTACGAAATTGACAAAGTCATCGATCTTATCTAACCTCGATAAAATCTCTGCCAACTTATTTTCGCTAACGAGGTAAACACAATTTTCATCTTGCCAGAAATCGAGCAAGGTAAGCCGCCCTTGTGCCCCACCTATATGGATTGGGCTTAAAGCTTCTATTGTCACTTCATAGTTAGCCATGCCCCGCCACCTCCGACTTAGCGCCTATAGTGAAAGCCAAGCCATTGCGGTAAACCGGGTGAGATTTAAAGCTTTCAGGGGCAACGTCCACCAGGGCTCCAGCGACGCGCTTTCTAAAAACGCTGCCTTCGGTCATCATGAGGATACGCTTGTGCCTCATGCCGAGGTTGCCCTTAGTCCCCTCAAGCCATCCAGTGCGCTCAACAAGCCTATATGCTATAAGGCTATCTTTTACTTCATCTTCGCAGGCCGGATAAAATAGCGACAACGTCACGAACGCGTTTGGGTTTTCAGGCTCCGTGGGTATGAAGCTTTCGCCAAAACCGGCCTCAAAAGCTCCATAACCCTGGCTGCGGCGGCCGCCTATGCCTTCTTCTCCCAAAAATTTGAGCGCGCTTTGAAACTTGGGCCATTGTTCTGCCTTTAAGTCAACAAGAAAAAACAACCCCGCTTCGGGTCTTTTTGCAAAAACGGCTTCGCTTACGAAGTATAGATTTGACGACGACGTCATACGGTCTAAAGCCACCTTGGGCTTAACGACGGTAAGCATGGTTTTAGCAACGGTTGCACCCTTGGCAAGCATCATCTTAATGTCAAAAGCTTTTCCACTTATCCACTTGCAAAAATGATCGCGGTCAACAAAACGGAGGCGTTTAATAGCTTTTCCATATTCCATTGCAAGTTCTGCCGTAAAGTCAGGGATGGGAAGGAGTGGACGTGGAAAGTAATAATCACTGCCTACGAAAGGAAAGGCGGAGGTCAACAAGATGTCAGTCATGGGTTCGTCAAACAAACAAAGCCACGCCCGGAATATGGCGCTGTAGAGGGTATCAGAATGAATTACGAGAGAGGTTTCTTCTAAGCCAAGGCCTGCTTCTCCTATGTGCATTGGGCCTTTAAACTTAAGTTTTGCTATTTTAATCATTTATCTTCTCCCAAGGTTCCCCCCGTACCATGTTGGAATATTTTATCGATTAACTGATTTACGTCGCCAGTAAGTTCAACAGGCTCCTCTTTCTCCTCTTTTCCCTCGCCAGTGTAGTAACTAAGGCCACGCCATTTCAGCGTTAATCCCTTTATCTCTACGTGCCCATAGCCGCGAGATCCATGCCCACCTAAATAATCGTCGTTTAAAAGCCGAAGGGCCGCGAAAAGCTCTTTTATATCTTCTTCGAAGTATTGAAAATTTTCGGGTTGCCAAAGGTTATAAACCATTTGGAAGTGAAACTCAGTCCCGCGGGGGACTCGCTCGATTTGGCGAGGGTTTGCAGCGCAGGTTATCCTGTCAAGGGTGTTTTCGAATTTAACCTCAGAAAGATAATAAGCGCTCTCTAACTGCGATAATTTGTCTCTGCTTTCTTCGGTCAAGTAGGCATCGCGCACATATAGGCTTGCCGGAAGATTCTCTTTTGTTGATCCATCTTTAGAGCGGCTGGCGCCGAAGAGTCGGCAAATGACGCACTTATTTTCCCCACATTCATGATGAGATATGTTTTGACCTCCAACTATCATCTTTTTGTTAAATTCTAAAGTGCCTTTTGCAAAATGGTGTCTTTCGAGGAGGCTGCGAAGCTTGCCTTTGAGCGAGCTTCCGGGTATGTAGGGTTCGCGCGAGACAGCGTCTCTTATCACCAAAAGATCAACACCTCCTATTTCGCTCACATCTTGGTTGCCGCCGATGTGAAGCCCTGTCAGACAATGTATTTTCCCCTCTATGAGCATTTTGCCGGCAATCTTACTTGCGACCATTTGGCACACCTCCATCATTCTCCACCGCCGTAAAATTTATGGTAGGCCACTATGGAACGCACAAATCGCACAAACGCGCAAAAATCGTCCCATCCTTCCCGGCCACTCGGCCTTATTTTTGAGATCATAGGCTCTAAGACGCGCAAAAGCGGCATGGCCGCCGCATTGCGCCCTGCCGCATAAGCCAAATAAACTTTAAGATACTCAGCCTTGGCTTTGTCAAAGCTATCTGGACTCTTTTTCTTCGCCTCTACTTCCGCTCCCATAACAGCTCCGAGAAAACGCCTAATCTGCGATGTCTTTAGGTCTACAGCCAATAATGCACCCATAGCCTTGGCGCGTTCCACTAAATCTGCCGCATTTGCCAAAGACAAGCACTCTATCTTGTTAGCCTCTTTCAATAAACTTTCTAATACCTCCTCCTTGAGCTCTTCGAGCTCTTTGCGCCATTCCCTGTAGTCGATCTCCAAGGCGTTTATACGTTGTTTTGTTTCGTTATCAAGGCTTAAAGAATAATTACGAAAGTAATCTCTGTTGTTATCAAAAAAATCACTTCTTATCCTATTGTTACTGATAGAGGCTCTTTGAAGTATGCGATACCAGACGGCTCGCTCAGCCCAAGGTTTATTACCTAAAATGCTGCTCAACTTAACTTGACTTGTTGGCACTTCCCACCACTCCCCTCAACATAAGCTTTAAGACTCCTAATACTGGCGGCAACATACGCGTCAAGGCTTTCTCGCTCAAGCTCACAGCTAAGAGATTCTGGTAAAATTTTTTAACGTTCTCCTCTTTAGCCGCAGACATAGCGCGCGCGAAGAGATAATAGAGTTTGGGGTACACCCAAGCCCGGTTATTGTTGTTAAGCGGACTTGCGAATTCATCTTCCCTCTCCCTGATCTGGCTTTCCTCTTGAAAGCTGAGGCGACGATATTCTTCGACCAAAGCGCCAAACCTTTGCAGAAAACCACTCGAAAAACCTATCGCCTCAACCGTTAAGCCGTCTTGTTCAAGTTGCGGGGCAAAAATGTGCAAGTATTTATAAAGTTCATCTATTTCACTCCATGTAAAAGGCATTCCCATCAAGCACAGCCTGTTACGGCCACTATCCTTGGCTTTTGCTTCGGCTTCGGCCGCCATATCGGCCAATTTATAGATGGGCATTTTCTCATCGGCAATTACAATACCTCCTGAAATCGTGATGTCTGGGTTGTAGCAAGTAAATTTTCTAAAGTCATGGTTGATAGCACAAGCCATTTCAACGGCGGCATCCCATGTGCCTACCAAGAAAAGGTCATCGCCGCCAGCGTAAATAATGTTGATCGGCATTTTTATCGGCTCAATCGGCTTAAGCGGAAGAAAGCTATAGGTTTCGCTGCGAGCGAGGAGCTTAGGAAGGTAGTATTTGAAATACTGGTTCAGCCGTGCAGAAAGGTCGCTCATTCGCGCAAAAGTGGCGTTTTGCAAGCCGTGAGAGAATATTTGCCCTAAGTGGTCTACGTCCATTCGGACGACGCCTATCTTTTTATCTCCGACAGCCATAGAGGCAAGTTTATCGAACTCGCTTTCGGTATAGTAAGAACCGCTCGGGAAAGGCCGGATTGGGGAATCGCCTTCCGGTAAATTCCACGGGTTTTTAAGCTGATATGCGGCAGAAACGCCTTTAGGAGGTTCGTTAGAAAAATGATAGTGTAAATCACATATAGAAATAGAAAGCGGGGATATTGCGGTGGCCTGCTTGGTTTCGTAAAAAATATTGACGTCGGGCAAATGCTGCCCCAACCTTATCATGGTGCTGCAAAAATCGCATAGTTCAAGTGATGTTCCATCGAAATTTCGGCTTTCCACTCCTCTACCTTGATGGCAAATTTGGCACTCCCTTTCCACTGGCTTAGGGCACATGAATTTTTTAGGGTCTTCAAGAATAAAACTCTCCCACTTGCGGTCTTTCTGCAAGCGCAACTTCCCGCCTAAAGAGCTCCATGCGCCCTGAAGGTGTCCTTCCTTGCCCATAAGGCCTGTGCCGCTTAATTCTTCTGTGGCGAGGCAAAGGTAAAGCGAAGTGCCAAAGTTCTCAAAAAGCCAGCTATTAAACTTGCCGTGAAATTTGTCTAACTGACCTTGTGTAGCTTTGGTATTGGGCGCTATAAGGAAGAAAACGCCTCCTGAGGCATAAATCAAGTTTGAGCGACCGAGGCCCAAAGCTTCACACAGCTGAGTAGCTGCGCTTTCGATCATGAGGTCAAGGAAAAAAGAGCGCGCTCTTACAGTTTTTAAGGCAGCTTTCGAGCTAATAGTGTAAATGAAGCTCTGTATGCCAGAAAGGTCAGCCCCCACGAAAACATAGCGCTTTTCATCTCGCTTGCCGATTGTTCTTTTAAGGTCAAGGTTACTCCATTCGCATCCATTTTCCGTAAGATAAAGGTAATTGCATAAACTTAAAGCTGCTGTGCTTTTAAGGTGATAATAAAGCGAGGTGTCTGGCCATGAGTTTTCGGAAACGTGGGTATATTCGGGTACTTGGCTCAAATATTTTTCTAAAATTAGAAGCAGTCTATCTTCTTGAAAGTTGACAGGATCTTTAAGAGCATCGCGCAATAAGGTCCACGTATTTTTATAGAAATTGGCGACTTTTTGTTTGGGGATTTCTTCGTCTGGCAGCGGATAAGGAACGCCTTCTAAAAGCACGGGTGCCCAGCTGTATTTTTGCTGAGCGGCTCGATTGAGGGCGACTTTGTCGAAAACCACGCCCATGGCTTGTTTTATCTCGTAGGTGCCGCTACTGTCTTCGGCAAAATCGCCGCGTTCCATTCCTGATGCGATATTGTCGGCCTCAGAGGTCAGATATATTAGATTTTTAATCTCTAATGGCCCTTTATAAGCCTCTGGTGCTAATTCGCCATATTTTGGGTCTTGAGGTCGAACGGCATGGTGGCGGCGTATGGCCTCTCGCACCCCGGGCGGCAACTCGGCAGACTTGCCCCAAAGGAAACCCAACTCTTGGTGTCGGTTGCTGTGACGCTGTTCGGGAGGCACGGCGCGGTAAATTAATTTGCCGATATCGTGCAAGAGAGATGCCAGCACAACTGTCTTACGATCCAAGCTCATCTCACCTCTCTATTGTTACTTTATAACGCCCAAACCCAAAAGCAATACCTTTGCCTACAGCCAACACCTCCCCTGCCTTGAGATACGGATAAAGCTCGGTTAGCTCTCCACGATAGAGTATATCGCCAAAGACACCACCCAACTTCATGCTCCTTTGCTGAGTGGTTGAATACCGCTTGTAGTCAACCCATCTCCACTGTCCTTCAGGTTTATTACTTTCGGCTATCGTGCAAGCCTGGGTTATTAGCCCCGAGTAGTCTATATCAAGGCGCTCGCCTGTAGTTTTGATATATAAATCCGAGATGCGCCTTAAGGCTGCACGGAGCAATACATGGAGTTCGACAGAAGAAGTGAGCCTATTTTTGTATTTAAGCCTAAGCGGGCTAAGCGTCGTTATCTTTAAGGCAGATACCTCCACACCATCAATATAATCACCCAAAGAAAATGGGCGCCATCCAGTAGGAGGAACTCCCTCTTCTCTACTATAAACGAGAGTTTCACCGCCGCGCGGCGAAATGACTTTTATCGTTCTAACTTCAAACTTGCCTCGTTTCGAGTTGTCGCCCTTTAAGCCCAGCCCTTTTAAACCCATGTTTTCCAAACAAAAATAGAAATAGGGAAAGTAAGCTACTGCTGGACCAAAGAGATGCAAATAGAATGTAAAACTTTCACCGGCGCCGATACGCATGGGAGTATTAGGGTCAAAGAAAGCAAGATAAAGCGGGGAGAGGTTTTCGCCCCCAGAGTTTAAAGACGTGGACTCTTGAGGCGATGCAACATCCTCCTGGATCTGCGCTGATGAATTTAATGCTTTACCCGATGCGCGAGGAAGGAGTTTGTTATAAATGCAAAGACTTTCGATATCGCACCCTTTACAATTTCCCCTCAAAGGCGTAGCGCAAATGGTTGCGCGAAGAGAGGTACCCAAAGCGCTTCGTAGAGCATTTTCTTTGAAAAATGGCAACTTGATATCGTCCAAAGCGGTCAAGATAATTTTAAGGTCTAAGACTTTAAGTTGCCGCCACACAGCGTTTTTCCTCCCCCGTTCGTATCGCGCAACTTTAAAAAACACACCCTAAAGCAGGCTTGAGAACTTTTTGCCGCATACCTCTTGCAACTTCTTGTCCATGCCAGCATAACGCTATTGCTTCCATTACAGGATAGCATCTGAATGCTGTAGCGTCAATATAACTATCCTTATTAGGCTAATTGTTATTGCCTATAGAGAATCGCCTGATAAATGGACCACTACAAAAAGATGAGCTTTTAAGGCAAAATGGTCGATAATAATGATGGGCGTCTTTCAGGAGGTGAGGCTCCGATGGACATAGAACGCATAGGTGCTGCTCAAGCTCAGGATGTTCAATTAGCCGTTCAGTATGCGACGTTTAAGCAGGTAGCGGAGCTGCAAAAGGCCATGACAGCCCAGCTGTTCCAGAGCCTTGGAATTGGACAAAACGTAGACTTAGAAGCCTAAGGCGCCCGCATGGCCCCTCTACGCAGAGGGGCCATGCTTTTTTGAGGCTTTGCTATAATAAGTTCTGTTCGAGCCCAAGATGCCAGGGATGAACGAAGGAGTGACATAAGCTTGGTTGAATGGTTTTTGAACCTATCCCCCACGATGCAGGCTCTTTTGGCTACGTGCTTCACATGGGGCGTCACTGCCGCAGGAGCTGCATGTGTTTTTCTAACCAAACAGGTAAGCAAAATTTTCTTGGACAGTATGCTCGCCTTTGCCGGAGGCGTTATGATAGCTGCAAGCTATTGGTCGCTTTTGGCTCCGGCCATAGAAATGTCGCAAGGCAAAGACATCCCAGTGTGGGTTCCGCCTTTGGTTGGTTTTTTAGGTGGCGGAGTTTTTATGAGGTTAATCGACAAGGTTTTGCCCCACCTTCATAAGGGACTCGAGGCTTCAGAGGCAGAAGGTATAAAAACTTCATTGCAGAGGACCACTCTATTGGTATTAGCAGTCACGCTGCACAATATACCTGAAGGCATGGCCGTAGGGGTGGCATTCGGCGCATTGGCTTACGACTTGCCGTCGGCGTCGCTCGCCGGGGCAATCTCGCTCGCTCTCGGCATAGGGATACAGAACTTCCCAGAGGGATTTGCCATATCAATGCCCCTGCGGCGAGAGGGGTTGTCACAATGGAAAAGCTTCCAACTCGGCCAACTCTCCGGAATGGTAGAACCCGTAGCCGGCGTCATTGGGGCTGCCATGGTATTAGTAGCCCAGCCCATATTGCCATATGCGCTTTCTTTTGCGGCCGGTGCCATGATCTTCGTAGTAGTGGAGGAAGTTATCCCAGAGGCCCAGCGCAGCGGCGAAACCGACATAACCACCATGAGCGCCATGTTGGGATTTGCCGTTATGATGGTTTTAGATGTGGCTTTGGGTTAAAACATGCAGATCACAGCGCATGACTCCCCTGGAAAGTTCTATAGCCCCAGACGGCGAAAGGCTTGGAGGCGATATTTTCATGAAAGAGATGCCTCACACTCCCACCTGTTTTGTGTGTGGAGAGGCAAAGCTGAACAAAAGGACACTCGGGCTCAAACTCTTTTGGGATGAAGCCACAAAGCAAGTGGTGATACCATTTGTGCCCGACGAAAGTTGGTGCGGCTACGAAGACATGGTGCATGGCGGGATACTGGCTGCGATAATAGACGATGCCATGGCACGGGCGACCAAAATGGAATCGCAAGACCTTTACGTCACGGCTAAGATGGAGCTACTCTTTCGCAAGCCAGTGCTTTTAGGAAAATCTTATCGCGCTTGCGGCAAGGTGACGACACAAAAGGGTCGCAAGGTCTTTACAGAGGCCGAAATTTTGGATGAGAACGACCTTCCTTGCGTCTCTGCCACGGGCCTTTTCGTGCTCGTCTCTCAATCTAAGGGAGAAACGAAGACAGAGGCGATTTAGGGTTCTTTATCGGGAGGCAAGACATGACTAAGTTCGAAATAACCACAAAGGGCGGGGACAAAGGCACGACGAGTTTAGGCAACGGCACGCGCGTGCCAAAAGATGACCCTCGCGTCGAGTTATACGGAACGCTCGACGAGTGCCAGGCTCACATAGGTATGGCCAGGGCCATCTGCCCCTTCGAAGAACTCAAAGCACGATTGTTAGCCATGGAAGAAGATCTGGGCCAACTGATGGGATATCTCGCGCTCTACCCCGGCCTGAGGCCCCCATCCATTGCAGAACTGGAAGATGTCGTAGAGCACGTCAAAAGACTGCTTGACGGCAAACCTGCCTTCGTGAAGCCCGGCGATTCAACCTTGGGCGCCGCGCTTCACATAGCCCGCACCGTTGCCAGACGAGCTGAGAGATTGGCCGCGAGGCTCGCCCGGGCGAGCGAAATCGATGATGCTACATACGCCTACTTAAACCGGTTGTCCGATGCCATATACGCTATGGCCCTATGGGCCGACCGCGTAGCTAAGGACATGCGATCCACAACGGACATCTTTTAAACCCAACGAGGAGGTTGCTGTCATGAAAAATGAAGAAGCTGTCCCGCCTTCCGCCGACAACGCGGATCTCCGGCAGATCGTCTATCAGAAGATCCGCGATGCTATTGTAACCGGACTCATAAAGCCAGGAGAGAAGTTGTCCGAAGTGGAATTGGCTGATAGACTGGCTGTATCTCGCACGCCGGTGCGCGAGGCTATCAGACAACTCACCCAGAGCGGATTGGTAGAACTCATCCCCAGGAAGGGAGCCTACGTCAGAAAGCTGACCGCCGAGGACATATCAGATTTTTATGACGTGCGCCTCGCGCTGGAGCTATTGGCAATAGAGCGCCTTTGCTCCAAAACGCCGCCTGAGGAGTTAAAACGTTTCAGAGAGATCTTTTCCTCTTTCTCAAGCGACGATCCGATGGAGTTCGTAAGACTGGACACGGAGTTTCATTCAACGCTCTGCGAGGCTGCGAACAATCGTTTCCTTATGACCATATTCAATAATCTTTACGACCTGCTCCAGCTATATCGTCGTCATTCCGTAGCGGGTTTGCAGCTGAAGAGCTTGGCCTCGGAACACGTGGAAATTATCGACGCCATGCTCGAGCGCGATGAGGAACGAGCCAAGGCGGCAATGCGCAACCACTTGGAACGGCTTCGAGATCTTCTGGTTGACCATTTTAAAAAGAATAACAGATAGCCCATGTAACGCGCTAGGCCCAGAGAAAGAAGGCTTGGAAGAATTGAGCATAGGGTTTTTCGCCTACAAGCTACTGGGCGCCGCCATTACGCCGCCGGGCGTAATCATACTATTGCTTTTCGTCCTGGGGGCAGCGCTTTTCAGAAGGCCGCGCCGCCCAGTTGCAGGAAGCCTTTTGCTCCTTTGCGCCGCAGCTCTTTACGTAATGAGCACAGGGGTGGGGACACGATACATAGCGGCCCCCTGGGAGCAAGGGATAAGGCCGAGTCTTCCCGAAGACGAAGAAAATGCCGTAGTCCTGGTCCTCAGCGGTGGAATGTGGCGCGGTTCGACTCCGGATCAATTTGACCTGAGTCCCCATGGACTCCAGAGGATAGTCGGCGCCTGGGAGGTGGCATCGCGCCACGGATGGCCGCTCATGCTGTCGGGAGGATTGCCCAGAGGAGGCGGAATATCCGAGGCAGAGGCGATGGCCCGCAAAGTCGCGCTATGGAGGCCAAGGGTGCCGACGATTGTAGAAAATAAGTCGCGCACCACATGGGAAAACGTGGAGATAGCCAGCGATAGATTGAAAGAGATGGGATATCGCAACGCGGTATTGGTAACGAGCGCCTACCACATGAGGCGGGCCCTCTGGATGGCCACGAGGAAAATGGAGGGCATTGCTATATACCCTTATCCCGTTGGATACCTCGCAGATCAATGCCCGCTTGAGGCCATAGATTTTCTACCCTCCGCGTCGGACTTGGAACTCTCGTTTTTGACCATAAGGGAGGCAATAGGCCTTTTGGGATACTCTCTCCTAAGGCTGTTCTAAGTTTTCTCCTGGCCCGAGACATCGTCGCGGTAGCGTCGCCAAAATTGCCGCAGCCGATCGCGCATTTCCGCTTCTTTTCCTAACGAACCGGGGTGATAGAAATGCCTGGGTTCTGGTAAGTAGTTTTGAGGGAGCCAATGCCGCGGATCGTCGTGAGGGTATTTGTAATCCGGAGAAGTGGCATGAAGATGTGGAGGGACTTCCATTAAGTCTCCTCCTTCTACCGCAGACATGGCCGCGTCTATGGCTTTATAAGCGCTATTGCTCTTAGGAGCGCTGGCCAGGTAAATTGTAGCCTCAGAGAGGATTATCCGTCCCTCTGGCAAACCAACCCAGTCCACGGCGTAAGCCGCAGAGGCAGCTACAGCTATCGCCAGCGGATCGGCCAACCCCACGTCCTCGGCAGCCAATATCAGCAATCTCCTCGCTATAAAGCGCACGTCTTCGCCCGACGCGAGCATGCGGGCGAGCCAATACACCGCTGCGTCCGGGTCGGAACCGCGCACGCTCTTTATTAAAGCTGATATTACAGCGTAATGCTCATCGGCAGCCCTGTCATAGCGTTGCAAAGCCTTGGGAGAGAGGGCTTCGACATCAGTTGCGGTAATTTTCCGTCCATTTTTAGACGCCGCCATAGCCAGAGCCTCCAAGCGATTTAGAGCTTGCCTGGCATCACCTGAGGAAAGCTCGGCTATGCGAGCTATCGCTTCGCTCTCCGCCTCTATTCCCAATTTGCCGAGGCCCCTTTCGACATCCGTCAAGGCGCGGCGCAAGAGTTCGACGAGCTCTTGCGCTTTCAGCGGCCTCAGCTCTAAGACAATTGCACGGGAAAGCAGCGTCTTGTTTATTTCGAAGTACGGGTTTTCCACCGTGGTCCCGAGGAGTATCAAATCGCCGCGCTCGACGGCCGGGAGCAGCACATTTTGCTGTTGTTTGTTGAAGTGGTAGATCTCATCCACGAAGGCCAAGGGGGTTTTGCCTCCCCGAATCTCCTTTTCCTCTTTAGCAGCATCCACCAACTCTCGAAGTTGGCTTACCTTAGCCGTGACTGCATTTATCTCCAGGAGCTTTCTGCCCGTAACCGAAGCCATAAGGCGCACTAACGTAGTCTTTCCGCTGCCAGGAGGACCGTAGAGGATTGCGCTCGGCACTTCGCTTGCCTCAAGGAGCCGCCTCAAGGGGCGCCCGGCGCCGATGAGATGCTCCTGCCCGACAAATTCATCCAAGGTGCGCGGCCGCATGCGATCGGCTAACGGCCTCTCCCAGCTCTCTTTCGGAGACGCCTTAGTCTTTTTCTTCTGAGGCTCCTCTTCCCACAATGTACGCTGTTCTATCATTGCACCAAAGCCCTCAGGCTTTCCTCCAAAAACGCCGGATCCGCCGGCAATAAAAACCCGTCGCCTCCCTCCGCTATCTTGGTCATGGGGAAACGACTCTTCATGAAGCGCTCAAGGGTTTGAGGAAGGGGTTGCCACAAATCTACCATCTCAAAGTAAGGGTCGTTTAGCCAATGAGACGCCTCGAGGCGCAAATCTTCCGGCACGGAGATGCCTCCGACGCCAAGCGTAGCCGCCGTCACAGCCCATGAACAGGGCTTACGAACGTCGCGTGGGATCTGAACCGTCAAGCGAAAGCACTTCTTTAGCCACTCTCTCCCTCTCTTCGCCTCAAGCAAGCGGTATTCCCACGGCGTCAGGGGCTCGGGCTCCTTCAAGGATCTCACAAAATCCGCAAGGGTGGGATATGCTACCTCGATCCAATCGAGCCATCCCTCATCCATGCGCTGCACGAGGACGGACCTCATTCCAGCTCGTCTCGCTCCGATCAGGTCGTACAGGAAGTCTCCCACAACTACCGCGCAAGATGGTTCTACCCCCATAAGCTCCGACGCCTTCCAAAAGGCTTCCGGTGCAGGCTTTACCGGAACCTTTTCATCCCTCGTTATGACCACAGGAGGCAGAGCGATTCCGGCACGTTTCGCCGCAATTTCGACAGAAGCCTTGGAGTTGCGCGATACAATGCCCCAAGGAACGTTTCTCTCATCGAGCCAAGACAAGAGCTCCAAAGAGCCCGGTACGGGTTGAGCCCTGCTAGCCCCATCCGTTTCGATCTCCTCCAGGCAACGCCAGACCTCTGCGCGAACCTCTTGAGGCAGCGACTGCGTCACTTCAAGGAGCATCACCCGCTTCCCGCCGAAAAAGCGCCCGTAAACGGGAGAAAAATCGAGATTTGTTTCGACCACTACGCCGTCCCAGTCTAAAATGAAGGCACGGGCGAAAGCGGGATGCCAAAAAGGCGGTGATATGCTCAATAGATTGTCCTCCTCTTTGAGCTTTTTCGCATATAGTGTAGCATCTATCTCTCTGCGCTTCCACTGCATCCCTACTCCGCCGTGAGAGGACCGAAGGTGGACGACCTGCTCATGATTGGGACATATAACCGTCGCATATACTCAGCATGCTCGGATAGGAGCGCAAGTTGTGGGGTTTAGACAGAAGGCTCCAAAAAGGGCTTTTTCGTCTGCTCGCCTTTGCGAGCTCATTTTCGATGAGGAAAAGCTCTAAGAACCTATAACCTTTTTTAAAAAATCATCAAAATATGGGGAGAAGTTTTGGTCGAACTCCTCCCCAAAATCTAAAAACCCCGCTGTGCCGTGCCAGGAAGGCCTTGACCCGATCCTCACAGAGGTTTGAGGCTTACCCGCCCTCAGCTTCGATGGCGCTTTTGCGCCTTCTCTGCCGGGCAGGAGCTGCCTCCTTCGGGTAGGTGTTGGCTCAAGGCTCTTCAATTTGGCACGCACACCGCAGGGCTCTCTGCCGTGCATATTATATCATAACCGCGCTATCATTGCCATTCTTCCACCAAATCTGAAAACGCTGCAGCGCCGCTTTGGCCCGCTCTTCGCATCGCGGGGTCAGTCCCTCGCGAAAATCGAAGGACTCGCCCTCCACGCTCAAAAGGCATGCCTTGGGCATGCGCCCTGCGAGGCTTTGAGCGAGCCCCAAAAGCCACTGAGGAGAGACGGAATGGAGCGTCAGCCCCTCTGGGTCGGAGGAGATATCGAGTTCTTCCAACAGAAAACCATCCTCCAAGGGCACAGCGCTGGCATCGCAGAATATAGCTACATCGTGGTTTACTAACTCCTCTGCGAGCTCCGGCAATAGCTGCTGCCCAACCCACAGCTCCGCCGCTTCCCCGAGCGAAGCAAGCCACTGAGCAACACGCTCGGCCAAAAGAGGCCCTAAGCCGTCGTCTCCGCGATACGGATTCCCATAACCCAATACCAAAACCTTCATGATCGGCTACCCTTTGCTGATCCTCCTCAAGCACTCTCCATCGTGAGATACCACCTCGAGGAGCAGAGGCATCTTGCCCACAGCATGGGTGGAACAGGAAAGACATGGATCGTAACAGCGGATGACGTGTTCCATTCGGTTCAATATACCTTCGTCCACGTCCTCACCTTTGATATACTCTTTAGCCACCTGTTCCACGCCCTTATTCATGGCGTAATTGTTGTGTCCGGTCGCCACTATCAAGTTTACCTTGGTTATGGCGCCTTTCTCATCCACCCAATAGTGATGGATGAGCGTGCCCCGAGGGGCTTCTATTACGCCTATCCCTTCGGGCTTGATTTCGCTCGAGCTGACCCTGAGCTCATTTCCGAGCGTATCGGGATCATTCAAGAGCTCCTCTATCCTCTCAAGGCCGTAAAGTGCCTCTATGAGGCGCGCGTAATGGTAATAGAGGGTGTGGGGCACGATGCCGTCCTCAGAAGCCTGCCTGAACACCGAGAGTTCAGCGGATGCTTCCGGCGTGGAGATGTCGTCGCACGCATTGAGCCTGCCAAGAGGACCCACGCGGTAACTCCCGTGAGGAAAGCCTAAGGGTTTGTAATAGGGGAACTTAAGATAGCTCCACGGCTCCACGTGCTCGCCTATGTAGCTCAGGTAATCGGAGCACGCAAACTCGTCTATAACCCTTCCCCGAGGGCCACGGACGCGAATGTTTCCGTCGTAAAGCTCAAGCATGCCGTCGCGCACGAGCCCCATGTAAGCGGTGCTGATGGCGGCAAAGCTCTTGGCCTCGGCGGCATGTTCGTTTAAATAGCCCTTGATCAAAGCGATGGCCTCTTTGGTGATTGTCTTCATTTGTGGGATTTGCCTCAAGATCTCATCGCGTTCATCCTGCTTCAGGCCGCGGTTCACGCCGCCCGGTATGCTGTGCCAGGGGTGGATCTTTTTGCCACCGAGCGTCTTTATGATCTCTTGACCAAACTTGCGCAGGGCTATGCCTTTTTTCGCCAGCTCCGGATAAGACTGCACCAACCCCGCCACATTTCTCACCGCGGGATCGGCGTTGAAGCCAAAGAGCAGATCGGGGCTTGACAGATGGAAGAAACTCAAGGCGTGGGATTGGACCACTTGCCCCATGTGCATGAGCTCCCTCAAATTTTTAGCCGTTTTGGGGATCTCCACGCCCAATATGTCGTCACAGGCCTTGGCGGAGGCGAGGTGATGGCTCACCGGGCATATGCCACAAATCCTTGGAGTGATGACAGGCATCTCGCGAAAATCCCGCTCACGGCTGAACAGCTCGAACCCCCTGAACTGCGTGACATGGAAGCGAGCATTTTTGACTTGACCTGCATCATCAAGCTGCACTGTTATTTTGCCGTGCCCCTCGATGCGCGTCACAGGGTTAATCTCTATCTTGCGGCTCATGAGGCATTCCTCCTAATCATATCGCATCATTTCGACGGGCACTTTCGGTACGCGCCCTTCAAGCAATTCAGTGAAGATATAATATATCGTGTCGGCATCAGGCGGACAACCGGGCACATACACGTCAACCTTTACGGCTCTGTCCACGGGAAGCGCCTGAGGAAGCAGCTTGGGCACATCCTCGTGAGGGATCACCCCTTCGGGGTTGACGGTGCTGGCCGTGTCGACATAGCCCTCCTTCAACGTCAACTCAGGGGTGGTAAAGTTGCGCATGCAGTTTATGCCGCCGAAGACAGCGCAGTCGCCCCAGACCACTAGGATCTTGCATCGCTCTCTCATTACTTTAGCTAAGTGTAGCTCCTCTTCGTTGCCCAGTGCACCCTCAATGACGCCGACATCGACCTGAGGGATCTCTTTTATATCTGTTATAGGGGTGGCGGTGAGTTCGGCGCGCTCCAGGAGCCCTATAATTCGCTCATCTATGTCGAGGAACGACATATGACAACCCGCACACGCCTCAAGCCATACACTCGCTATCTTTGCCTTCCCCATCACCTAACACACCTCCTGAAGCAGGACCATCCGCGCCTTCGCCGATGGCACCTTTTGAGCAAAGATCGCCTCGCAAGGAGGCACTTGTGCTTTGCCTATCGTCACGCCGAGATTTTTCGCCATCCCATCGAGCACGTAAGACAACGGGCGCATTTCGGCAGGCGGCGGGACTATGACATTGAGCCTGCGCGTCTCTCCCTCTATCGTGCAGAAGTGTCCGCTGCGCTCGTACCATGCTGGCGCCGGCAGTATGACGTCAGCCAAGTTGACCAGGGGGCGCACCATATACGGAACTTGCACGGCCACAAACTTTGTGCTCGATATGGCGGCCAGTGATGCGGCGTCCTCCGGTATCATGCCCGTGGAGAACACATACAGAAAATCCAGATCTTTCTTGCCGAGCCATGCCTCTTCGCTCACGATCGTGTTTATCGCTCCAAGTGCATTGCCGCCGAACAAGAGGGGTACAACGCCCAACCCGTCATCGAAGAACGCCTGAGACGCTATGGCCAAGTTGGCAGCCGCCGTGACCATCCTGTAGTTTTTGGTCAAGTTCTTGCCCAAGACGAATATCGGACGTTTGGCCTGAGAGAGCTTCATGATGAGCTCTTCCAGGCTTTTTTTGTCTACATTGAAGGCAGAAGCGGCATTGTCCAGCGCTTCCCTGTATGAAGATAGTATGTCTTCGCTCGCTTCGTATTCTTTCTCCTCCCCTCGCGCGGTTGACTGCGCCAGCGCCGCCACAGCTTGAGCTAAAAGCTCGATAGCGCGTAGGCCTTCGTCGTTTTCCGGCAGACGGACGCTCAAGTCTGTAATGCCTGGGAAGGGATCGAGGTATGAGGATGCGTTCACTAAGTAAGCGCCATTATGCAGTGTAGCCACGCGGATGTAGCTCGCTACAACCGGTGCCTCTTTCTGCGGGTCTGCGGAGAGCATCATTATTAAGTCGCTGTTCAGGATATTTTTGGCTGCGGTAAATGGACAGACGCCCTGCTCACGGAAAGGGGCAAAACCTTTGATGAAACCCCTCATGACATCGCCATCAAAGGCGTCCACATTATCTATGCCGAGCGCGTTTCTGAAAAAGGCAGAAAACAGCGTGAGTTCTTCGTCTGTGCAGAGGCTCGAAAGAAGCGCTCCTATCCTGCCGCTTTTGCGAGCTTCTCCAAGTTTTGCGGAGATCAGATTGAGGGCCTCTTCCCAACTCGCTTCGACATATTCGGCTCCATGGCGTATAAGGGGGGTCAGTATTCGCTCTCTTTCAGTGGCTTCCGGGAGCCACCAACGGCCCTGATAGCAAAGCTGGCCGCCATCCGGCCCCTCGAGATTTGATCCTTCCACCCGCACTACACTTCCGGTGCGGACGTAAGCTTTAATTTGGCATCCGACTGAGCACAATGGGCAAATGCTTTCCACGACCGCATCGCATTCATTCCTTCGCCCTCTATAGACGAAGTCTCTTATCGTTATAGTACCCGTAGGGCAGACTTGAGCGCAGGCACCGCACTCTACGCAGCTCTCGCTTTCACCCAACTTTTGGCCTAGGTCGGAAACGACTTTCGCCTGCCATCCGCGCTTCTCAAGGTCCAGAGCGTGGGCACCGACCTTTTCAGAGCAGACCCTTATGCAACGAAGGCAGAGTATGCAGCGGTTGTGGTCCATCATTATGTCTTCATTCGTCGTATCGACGTCGAACTTGGAGTACAGATAAGGGAAACGGACCGAATCCATACCGTGCTCTATCGCCAGCTTTTGGAGTTCGCAGTCGCCGCTCTGTGAGCAATACATGCAGAAATGGTTCCTATCGGCAAAGAGGAGCTCCAAGATCTGACGCCTGTAGTCATGCAGCTTCGGACTCTTTGTAATTATGGCCATACCATCCTGCGCAGGAGTGGTACACGAGGTGAGGAGCTTATTGCTCCCCTCCGTCTCGACGACGCACATGCGACAGGAGCCTATCGGAGAGAGTCCCTCGAGGAAACAAAGCGTCGGAATGTAAACGTCATTTTTGCGGGCGACCTGAAGCACAGTATCTCCGAGCTCCCCCTTGCACGTCTTTCCATCTATGGTAAGGGTAATCTCTTTCATCTTCGCCTACCTCCTAAGCGGCTAAATCTTCTCAACAGCGTGGAACGGGCACACTTCGATGCACGTGCCACACTTGATGCAGCGATCTTGATCTATAACGTAAGGAGT
>LGFQ01000101.1 GCA_001508935.1 Synergistales bacterium 54_24 | reverse complement strand
TGACAGTAAAAGCAAGTAAACCCGCAATAATGCTGAATTTTTTCCAGCGATCTTGAAATTTTCAGCAGATTTATTATCCTATTAACGGAAGGGCCATGGCATTTGCCAAATCCCGACGATGTTTTTGCAGGGGGTGGTAAAGATGAGAGTCAAGAGAACGTCGCTCGTCGTGGCGATATTCCTCCTGCTCCTGTTGCCGATCGAAGCTTATGCAGCGCTTCCAGCCTCCGTCGTGCCAGAGGTGTGGCAGCGCCTCGCAAAGGCCGCCAACTTAGAAAAGCCTGGGCCTATCAGTATCGTGAAACAGAAGGAGCCCAATGCGTGGGTTTCCTTCTCTGTGGGGTCGTATTCGGTATCCGTGACCACGGGGATGTTAGACCTTCTTGATAGCGAAGATGAGCTCGCCGGTGTTTTAGCCCATGAATTAGGCCACATAAAACTCAACCACTACGGCTCGACCGTCGGGCGAGGTGTGCTCTACAACCTCATCTTCAGAGCTATAGGCTACAAAGGGAGTTCTGGCATAGACCCGGTGGAACTCGGTTTGGCCCTCGCGGAAGCGGGCTTCAGCAGGGAGCAAGAGGTGGAGGCGGACGACTACGGCATCGAGCTCGCCACCAAGGCCGGCTATGATCCGTGGGGATTGGTGCGTGCCCTGGAGAAGATGAAGGCGGCCGGCTATACTACTTCCCCAAACGGCTTCAACTCCCATCCGCCCACAGACCGTCGTCTGCAACACGTTCGCCAAACGGCCCAGAAATTTGCCCCAGCAGAGGCGAAATAAAATCCCCGATATCGTGTGAGCCGTAAATCTAAAGAGGCCCAGGAGTGTATCCGATGGTCTTTTGAGGCCTCTTTAAAGGGAGGGGTTTTGTGGAGACGAGGCTCATCGTGACATTGCTCGTCGCGGCACTTTCTTCTTACGCTGCGGCAAATTACTATATCTTCTCCCACCTGAGGGCAGCAGCAAGTTCACCAGGAGTCTTCTTCTTGCTAACGTTGTGGGTCATCACGGCGATTTCCTACCCGGCCGGCAGGCTATTGGAAGCTTACCTCGTCAAAAACACTCTTACGTGGGGCATGATATGGGTCGGCTCTTATTATCTGGCCTTCATGGCGTACGCCCTTCTACTTTGTTTGGCTGTCGATATCTACAGACTTTTGAGCTATCTCTTCGCCGCCCTACCTCCGCTATCGACAGTTTCAAGGGGAAAAATCTGGGCCATCGGCAGCATAGCGATCATCGCGCTCGTAGTGGCAGCAGGTCTTAACGCCAGGAGGATCCAGATCACGAATATCGAACTCGCTATGCCTAGTCACGAGGGCACTGCGAGAGAGGATATGCGCATAGCGGCGATCTCTGACATACATGTGGGTTGCTTCATGCGCAACTCTCGTATAAAAGAGCTGGTCGACACGGTAAACTCCTTAAAACCGCACACAGTTTGGCTGGCAGGAGACATCGTGGACGAGAGCGTCTATCAAGCCGAAGAGGAAAAACTGGCTGAAGAGTTCTCCCGCCTCGAAGCTCCCTATGGGGTCTATGCCGTGACCGGCAACCACGAATACTACGCCGGCGTCGATGAGGTAGCCGATTATCTGAGACGAGGGGGTGTTAGGTTATTGCGCGACGAAGCAGTGGTGGTGGGCAACGCCATTCTGCTCGTCGGCCGAAACGACATACGCGGTAACTCCTTCGGCGACAGCCGTCTTCCTCTAAGAGATATCCTGCGCGAAGTTCCGCCGCTTCCCACATTTGTCCTCGACCATACGCCCCTCGAACTGAGCGAAACCGAAGAGGCGGGCGTAACCATGCAGATATCTGGACACACCCATAACGGCCAACTCTTCCCCTTCAATCTCATCACATCGCTCATCTTCGAGAAATCGTGGGGGCTCTTGCAAAAAGGTAACACTATATATTACATATCGTGCGGATTCGGCACGTGGGGACCCCCTACGCGTCTCGGCTCTGTGCCTGAGATCGTGTTTTTGACTTTAAAGTTCGTCCCTTAGCCCTAAAAAGCGCCAGATTCACGCCGGCTGCAATTCTGCCAAGAGCGCTTGAAGCCTTTCCTTCAACTCTTCCAGATGCGCCTGGGAGACACAAGACTCGCACCTCAAGACCAATGCGGGTTGCGTGTTTGATGCGCGCACTAAAACCCAGCCATCCCTCAGATGAGCCCGCACGCCGTCTATAGCGATGACCTCGTTCACATCAGGCCACGCTTTTATCTTCTGAGCGAGGCACTCCACTGCGGAAAATTTCTCCTCGTCGGGCCATGGAATTCGGACCTCCGGCGTAGCGAAAGTGCGAGGCAAATCTGCCAAGAGATCCGAAAACTTCGCCCTCGGATCGTCAAGCTTGGCCTTGGAGTAAACCTCCACCAACCGTGCGGCTGCGTATGTGGCATCGTCAAAACCCCAATAGCGATCTGCGAAAAATACATGACCGCTCATCTCGGCAGCCATTAGCGCTCCTGTTTCTCTCAGCTTGGCCTTGACGAGCGAGTGTCCGGCCTTCCACATGACCGCCTCGCCTCCGGCAGCCTCGATGGCCCTAAAGCTCACGGATGAACACTTGACGTCGCCTATGATCGTCGCGCCTGGATGTTCCTTTAGGATCTGGCGAGCGTAAACGACGAGGAGCTTATCTCCCCATACGACGTTTCCCGATTCGTCGACGGCGCCTATCCTGTCCCCGTCGCCGTCGAAGGCGATCCCAAAGTCGGCGCCAGAGCTGGCGACCTCCCTTTTGAGGTCCTTCAGCGTTTCCTCTATCGTCGGATCCGGATGGTGGTTAGGGAAATTTCCGTCAGGCTCTATATAAAGCCCTTTTACATCGCAACCCAATCCGTTGAGGACCTTTTTCGCGACTGGACCGGCGACGCCGTTGCCGCCGTCGATGATGATCTTCGGGCGGGCAAGATGGACGCTTTTCGCGTCGACGCGCGATAGGACGTCTTGTATGTAGCGATCCATAACGTCCACGCGCTCAAAACTCCTATCTTTAAGCGCTTTGCTACCTGGGATGGAACGTTTCGTCATAGCTGATGCAGCCGCCTTGCCTATCTCTTTCAGGCTTTCGCCCCATAGCGTTTGTGTCCCGGCGCAGATCTTAAAGCCGTTATACTCGGGTGGGTTGTGGCTTCCAGTAACGGCGACACCACCGATCACGTCTAAAACGTGGGTGGCGTAATAGACGATCGGGGTCGGAACCATCCCCAATAGAAGAGGAGATAGTCCGCCATCGGCCAAGCCGCACGACAAAGCCAACGCCAGTGACGGTGAAGAGATGCGCCCGTCATGTCCTACAGCAATGCGCCCTCTGTCGAAGTTCTGCCCTTCCATGTAAGCTGCATACCCAAGGCCCAGGCAATAAGCCACTTGAGGGGTAAGATCCTCCCCCACTACGCCGCGGATGTCGTATTCCCTCACGATGCGGGACCAAACGCTCATGTCTGCCATCTTATCACCCCAAAGCCAGTCATCGACCATGCCCAAACGACATGACAACCAAAATGATATCACAACCTCTCGCGGCGCAAGGCAAGGTGTATCGCTAACTCCCACGAACCATCACAAGGAGCATCTTCGCCTGCGATAGCGCCCTCAGGGCATGGGGCACGCCGGCCGGCATGATTATGGACTCGCCGGCGTTCACTTCGTTGGGCTTGCCGCCGAGCTTGACCTCAAGTTTTCCTTCTACGACCGTCACGAGCGCATCGTAGGGAGCGCTGTGCTCGCTCAAGGCCTGTCCCTCGTCAAAAGCGAACAGCGTAACCGTCCCTTCGGGCCTATCTATAATGGTTCTGCTCACGATGGACCCTTCTTGGAATCCGACCAGATCTTTGAGCTTAAAAACCTTCCCCTTGATGTCATCTTCCACGACGAACACCCCTTTTATTCGGTTATAACACCGCTAACAGGGCGAGCCAAAAGGAAGGCTCGCCCTGTTAAATTTCTATGCTCCCAATATGGCTACGAGGTCCTCTTTGGGAGTGGTTATGGGCTTCAAGCCCAACTCCTTGCTCAAATAATCCAACACCGCAGGCTTTACGAAGGCAGGAAGGCTCGGCCCGAGGCGCATATTCTTTACCCCCAGGTAGATGAGAGAAAGCAGGATGCAAACGGCCTTTTGTTCATACCATGAGAGCACAAGAGAAAGCGGCAGGCTGTTTATGTCCGTGTCGAAGGCCTCAGCCAAGGCCTGGGCGATTTTCACGGCAGAATAGGCGTCATTGCACTGTCCGGCGTCCAAGAGTCTGGGAATCCCTTCGATATCGCCGAAGGGCAGCTTGTTGAAGCGATATTTGCCGCAGGCAAGGGTTAGTATGACGCAGTCTTCTGGCACCGCCTGGGCGAACTCCGTATAGTAATTCCGTCCCGGCTTTGCGCCGTCGCATCCCCCTATGAGGAAGAAATGGCGGATTTTGCCTGATTTCACCAACTCTATCACCTTATCCGCAGCGGAGAGCACCGCGTTTCTGGCAAAACCTATGGTGATGTAATGTTCCGGCGCATCTTCGGCAAAACCCTCCGCCTTCAATGCCGCCTCGATCACAGGGGAAAAGTCCTTATCCGGCCCTATATGGCGCACGCCTGGCCAAGCTACGAGGCCGGTCGTAAAGATGCGGTCTTTATAGCTATCCTTCGGCTTCTGGATGCAATTTGTGGTCATGAGTATGGCGCCCGGGAAGGCATCGAACTCCTCCCTCTGATTCTGCCATGCGCTCCCGTAATTGCCTACCAGGTGAGGGTACTTCTTGAGGCCAGGGTAGGCGAGGCACGGCAACATCTCCCCGTGGGTGTAGACGTTTATCCCCTTCCCTTCGGTCTGTTTTAAAAGCAGGTCCAGATCGCGCAGGTCATGACCCGAGACGACGATAGCCT
>LGFQ01000100.1 GCA_001508935.1 Synergistales bacterium 54_24 | reverse complement strand
ACTCCGCCCAGCATGGCCGCCCCGAGCGTCGCCGTTTCGTAAAAGGAGAGGGCCACGATTTCAACGCCGGTTATCTCTGACCTCAAGGAAGCCAGGAAGGGGTTCCTCGCTCCTTTGCCCACTACGGCTATGGAGGAAAGTTTCCTCCCCAACAGCTCTTCCGCGGCCTCCACATTTTGCCTCAGGCCGTAAGAACCCCCTTCGAGCACCGCCCTTATCAGGTCATTTTTGGTGGTGCTGAGGCTGAGGCCGAAGAATACCCCTTTGGCGTGAGGGTCCCATATGGGGCTGCGCT
The DNA here is from genome assembly GCA_001508935.1 of Synergistales bacterium 54_24. GTDB lineage: Bacteria > Synergistota > Synergistia > Synergistales > Thermosynergistaceae > Thermosynergistes. Next base: position 4,775 of record LGFQ01000100.1, on the reverse strand, counting down.
CTCCTGACATGTATGGAAGGAATATGACTCCGTTGGCCCCAGGTTTGGAAAGGGCTGCCTCTCGGCACAACAGATCGTAGGCGTCGAGGCCGCAGAGGCGAGCCACATCTTTTTCCTCTTCTCCGAGAGTGTCCCTCGCCCAACGGAACGCGGCCCCTACCGCCACCATGGCCCCCATGGCGAGCCACCTGGAGGGGAAGACGTGACAGCGGTTCAAGAACCTCGCATCGAACGTCGGCCTTTCCATGCAGATTGCGAGCACATCCGAGGTGCCCATCGTCTCGAAGACCTCTCCGTCCTCGACCACGCCCGCTGCTAAGGCCGAACAGGCGCTATCAGCCCCTCCCATGGCTACGGGGGTCCCTTCGGACAGGCCCAATATCTTAGCGCCCCTCTCGTTGAGTTTTCCCACCATCTCGTGCGACTGAATGAGCTTTGGCAGTTTCTTTAGGTCTAAGCCGTATATCTCGCAGAGCGCAGGAGACCAGGACCGTTTTCTCCCCTGGTCGAAGAGGCCGGTTAGCGAGGCGTTTGAATAGTCCATGCCGGCATTGCCCGTCAGCGCCATCGCCAGAAACGTGTTGGCGTGTCCGAAGAGGGCTGCTGCGCCGTAGACCTCGGGCTCGTTGTCTTTGATCCAGCGCATCGTGGTGCTGGATATGGTCCCGGGGGCGACCCTATTGCCGCCTTCCTCCAGAAACCACTCGAGCGGCGCCTTTCCCTGTATAAAAGCGGCCTCTCGGAAGGAGCGCGTATCGAGATACAATATGGCCGGCCTCAGCGGGTTTCCATCAGCGTCCATGGCGACGAGCGACGGACACATGTTGCTGAGGCCTATGCCGACTATCGAATGCCCATCCAACGCCGGAAGCAGGTTTTTCATACACGCAGAAAGCCTTTCGAGCCAATGTCGTGGGTGAGATTCGGCCCAGCCAGGGCGAGGAAAAACGTTATCCAATGGTTCGGAAACGAGGCCGAGGAGGTTTCCCTCCAGGTCGAAACCTCCGACCTTTATACCTCCTCCGCCGATGTCGATGCCCAAGAGAACCTCTTTCATGGCGCTTTTACTCTTCAGGTCCCTTTATTATCATCTTCGCCGCTTCTTCGGGCGTCTTCTCTTTGTGGATCACCGCCTTGACTGCGCTGATCACCCCCGGAATGTCGTCATGTTGCCATACGTTCCTGCCGTATGTAACGCCAGAGGCGCCGGCACTCACGGCGTCGTAGGTCATCTTTAAGAGGTCCATAGTGCTCTCCATCTTGGGACCTCCCGCTACGACTACGTAGGTTGGGCACGCCTCTACGACCTTGGCGAAGCTCTCCGGAGAGCCGGTGTACCAGGTCTTCACGATGTCAACGCCGAGTTCGGCCCCCACGCGGGCGCAGTAGCTTATGTGCTCTGCGCTGTAGCGTTCACTCTCAGGGATAAGGTTGCCGGCCGGGTATATGTGGGCCACGAGGGGCATGCCCATGCTCTGGGCTTCCTTGGAGATCATGCCCAGACCTTTGAGCATTTCAGGCTGCCTCTCGTCGCCTATTATGACGCCCACGGATATGGCGTCTGCCCCGAGCCTTACGGCCTCTTCCACATCCGCGAAGAGCACATCGTAGCTCTTGTGGAAGGGAGAGAAACCGGAGGCTTTCATGATCAGGGAAACCTTGCCGGCATGCGGGGGGAAGAGTTTGGAGGCGATGCCTTTGTTCAGGGTAACGGCCTCGACGCCGGCATTTACGACCGTGGCAAGCTTCGCTCCGATGTCTTCTATCCCCGGCAAAACGCCCCTGTTGATGCCGTGGTCGAAGGCCACCACAAATATGCGCCCCGACTTCGGATTGAACAGGCGGGATAGGCGGATCTGTTTTCCCAAAGACAAGCTGCATCTCCCCTTTGCGGCTTTATGGTTCTATCAATATCTTCACGCCTTCGGCGGATTTGGCCACGTCGAAGGCCTTGTTTATCTCCCTTAAAGAAAACCTGTGGGAGATGAGTTGCTTTAAATTGACCATGCCATATTCGACCATCTGCATGGCTTCAATGAAATTCTGTCTGGTAGAAGAACTCGCCCCGGTGACGATGATCTCGTTGTAGTGAATGACGTTCGGGTCTATTACACTTGTATCTCCCTCGGGGAAGCCCGCAAATAGGCTAACTCTGCCTCCCTTGCGGACCGTCTTCAGCACGTCGCTGACGAGGTCTTTTGCGCCCACTGCCATGATTGCCACATCGAATCCCATCTCCGTCTCTTCCTTTGCGACGTCGATCAACGATTCGACAGCTGGGTCGACCACCCTGTCTGCGCCGAGCTTTGCGGCGAGCCTTCGCCTCCCCTCAAACAGTTCGCTTGAAACGACTTTCCTGGCCCCTCTGGCCTTTGCGAGCATGAGATGCATAAGGCCGATAGGGCCGGCGCCTATGACGAGCACGGTATCCCCGGCCGAGACGTTGGCCTTTTTCTGGCCGTTTATGCAGCAGGCGAAGGGCTCGAGGATCGCAGCCTCTTCGAAGTCTATGGAATCGGGAAGGTGCACGACGTTGCCGCTTTCGAGAGCCACAGCGGGTATGCGGATGTATTCGGCGAAGCCTCCGTCGAACTCGTAACCTATGGCTTGTCTATTTGCGCAGACGTTTTCGAGCCCTATCCGGCAGTAAAGGCACTTCCTGCACGGCACGATGGGAGCTATGCCGATCCTATCGCCCGGTTTGAATTCCAGAACCTTTTTGCCCACCTCTACAACTTCACCTGACAATTCGTGCCCGATTATCGAAGGGTAGTGGATGCCCCTCGTCTTCTTGCCGGATACGATGCGAAAGTCAGTTCCGCATATGGCCGCTGCCAGCACCCTCGCCAATATCTCGTCATCACCGATCGCTGGGCGCTCGATCTCGGTCAATTCCAACCTGTTGGGACCATAAAGTATCGCTGCCAGCAATGCAGTTGCACCTCCCCGCTTTTTATCGCGACCTTTCGTTACAGTGCCTTCTTGTAAATCTCTATTATGTCCGCCTTGGAGGGAAATCTCGGGTTCAACGGCACATTGCCGCTGGTGAGCGCTTCGTCGGCCAGCATGTCGAGATCGCTATCCTTTACGCCGAAGTCACCGAGGCGCTCGGTTATCCCGATATCCTCCATCAGGTCCCTTATGGCTTTTACCGACTTCGCCGCCGCCTCCATAGGCGTGAGGCCCTCTATGTCTTCGCCGAAGGCTACGGCTATGTCTATATACTTTTCGATGTTGCCCATGAGGTTATATTCCATGACGGGAGGCAGCATTATGGCGTTGCTTATCCCGTGGGGTATATCGAAGTGGCCGCCGGCCGGCTGTGACATGGCGTGCACTATGCCCAACCTCGTGGAGTTGAACGCCATGGCTGCGAGGGCGCTGGCAGCGAGCATATCCTCTCTGGCCTGTAGGTTCGTGCCCTTCGCTACGGCCTTCCGCAGGCTCTTTGCGACGAGTTCTATAGCGCGCATGGCGAGCGGCTCAGAGACGTGGTGGGCTGTCGTATTTACGTACGATTCGATGGCATGAGTCAACGCGTCCATACCCGTGCCAGCCGTGACTTTGGGCGGCAGCGTCAATGTAAGTTCGGGGTCTAAAATGGCATATTTTGCCATGGCAAGATAGCTTCCTACGGTGAGCTTGGTCCTCACGTCGACGCCGGTGAACACTATGAACCTGGTGAGCTCGCTCCCCGTGCCGGCGGTGGTGGGGACGGCGATCACGGGAAGGCCAGGTTTTTTCACCTTCTCAACGCCTACATAGTCCAGTATGCCTCCACCATTGGTCACCAAGAAGGCAGCCGCCTTGGCTGTGTCCATGGATGTGCCGCCGCCGACGCCTATCGCAACCTGGGCGCCGCTTTTCGCGAGTTCCTTTGTCGCGTCTCCGATGGAGAGCACCGTGGGTTCTTTTTCGAGCTTGTCGAAGACGGTGGCCTTGATCTGGGCTTCATCCAGTAGTTTTAAGATTTTATCCAGGATGCCCGCTGCCTTGACACCCTTATCAGTTACCACAAAAGCGTGATTTGCGCCAACCTCTTTCACCTTTTCGGGGATGGCATTTATGCTCCCTGGGCCGAATGTGATATCCGTGGGCAGTTTGTACGTGAACTCCACCTTAGAACACCTCCGTAATATATATAATTTCTCCGCTCTGCGGAGAATGCTTGCCCTGCGCCGCACTTGGCCATTTCATCCCTGCGTGGCGCGTCTTTCGCTGCGGATGCATCGCCCTGGCCTATTGCCCTTTTGTGTCTCCTTTGTCGACGACGATGCGCCTTTCCCGCCCTTTTGACGGAACCGAAGGTGCCATATGCACGATATCCCAAAAGGGAAGCTTCGTCAACATCTGATGGACTCGACAACATATTGGGTGAAGCTTGACAGGACAAAAGGAAGGTAGTAATTTAACGATACAAGGGGTGCGCCCGTAGCTCAGCGGATAGAGCGTTGGACTCCGGATCCAAAGGCCGGGAGTTCAAGTCTCCCCGGGCGCGCCAATTCCTTGAGTTCAGGTCTTTACTTTTTGCGTTCCTAGGCCTCTGCCAATTCTTATCTCTCTCACTTCCACGCGCACTTTCATATTTCTTACGTTTCACTCATCACTTATTACTTCTCACACCTCACCCTCACTTTCACTATGTAGTTTTTTCATGTAAAATAAGCCGTGTCGATATAGAAACTTAATCTATTAGATTTGGAGGCATCTTTCATGAAAGAAAAAGACCTATCTCCTAAGGACCCTCACGACAGGTTTTTTAAGGCCGTAATGTC
>LGFQ01000099.1 GCA_001508935.1 Synergistales bacterium 54_24 | reverse complement strand
GATGCGCACGCTCTACTGGCGCGTCAAAAACTAACATGGGAAATAGGATTGACCGAGGAAAGCGCTTTATCGCTGGCAAGGCCGGCCTATGCCGAAGAGGCGATAGATCGCTTGAGCGCACCGATCGTAAAAGGAGAATTAATATGTTGGGCAAACGTGTACTTGTAGTGCTTAATATAGGCGAAAATGCTAAAGCCTCACATAAGCTGGACGATGTCGCCCTGCAGCGCGATACACGAAAGCAGGAGGCTTTGCGGGAGGCATGGCTGTTCACGAGGGCAGGGTTTACCTGCCTGTCACCGGTATCAATTTAGGTAGCAATGTGGTCGCTTTGGACTTAGGAGGCACAGGGGTTCTTGCGCCACTTTCTGCAAGCCCTGAAGTAGTCAAAGTTCGCTCCTGGAGGTTGGGAGAGAGCAACGACCGACTGAAGGATAGAGGTGTTGTCGTTTGGCGTACGGCGTTGAGCATCAACGGTTGGGTGAACTCTTGCTCAAGGCGGGGGTCATCACCGAAAAGCGGTTGAGCGACGCTCTCGAAGAGCAGCGCGCAACTGGCATGCGCTTGGGCGAGATCCTCATAAAGAACGGCTACATTGCGGATAAACAGTTGGCCCAGGCGCTCTCTGCGCAGCTTAAGCTCCCTCTCGTTTCGCTCGCCCGCTTTCGCCCGGCCCCGGAGGCGGTCAGGCTCGTGCCGGAGGCCGTCGCCAAAAGGCTCGAGGTAGTTCCTATGAGTGTGCGCAGCGACAACCGCTTGGCTGTGGCCGTGGCTGACCCGTTGAACATCTTTGCCATAGACGAGCTGAGAATGATAACGGGCATGGAGGTGGAGGTAAACGTAGCCTCAATCTCTGACATCCGCAGGGCGCTTGAAGCCATCTACTCGGTGCAGGGCAGAATAGACGAGGCCATGGTGGAAGTGGCGAACGAAGCGCATGAGGAAGAGATGAGGATAAGCGAGGAAGGAACAAGGCCGGACGACGCTCCGGTCATCAAGCTCGTCAACAACATCATAGAACAAGCGGTGAAAGAGGAGGCTTCGGACATACACATAGAGCCATTCGAGCGCTCTACAAGGGTGCGCTTCCGCGTTGACGGCGTGCTCTTCGATAGCGCCGATTTCTCTAAAAATTTGCACCCTGCCGTGATCTCGCGGGTCAAGATCATGGCCAACATGGATATCACCGAAAAGCGGCGTCCTCAAGACGGGCGAATCCTGATGAAGGTAGACGGGCGCAGGATAGACCTGCGAATCTCCACACTCCCAACGATAAACGGAGAGAAAGCAGTTATACGTATCCTTGACCCGGCTACGGCTAAGGTGGGCCTTGAGAATCTTGGCCTTGACGAAGAAGAGAGAAAGGTCATAGACGAGCTGATAACCATCCCCTACGGCTTGATATTGGTCACGGGACCCACTGGGAGCGGTAAGTCGACCACATTGTATTCGATGCTCGAGACGCTGAACAAATCTCAAGTCAACGTGGTGACTGTAGAGGATCCAGTGGAGTATACGATCCATGGCGTAAACCAGGTGCAGGTGAACGAAAAAGCTGGCCTGACCTTTGGCGAAACGCTACGATCTATCCTGCGGCAGGACCCTGACAAGATCATGATTGGGGAAATCCGCGATACTGAAACGGCCTCCTTGGCCATACGCGCAGCCCTTACCGGGCACTTGGTCCTTTCTACGCTCCATACGAACGATGCGCCAAGCTCTCTAATACGTTTAATCGATATGGGGATTCAACCCTTCTTAGTGGCCTCCTCCGTTGAGGCCGCAATGGCCCAGCGTTTGGTCAGAAAGCTTTGCGACGCCTGCAAAGCACCCCTGCCCATAGAGTCGGGTGCTCTTGAAAGGTTAGGCCTGCCCAAAGATGCGGTCACTTATGGGCCGGTGGGGTGTGACATCTGCCGCGGCACAGGCTACAAAGGACGCACGGGGATTTACGAGATAATGGTGATGAATGAGGAACTGCGCCACTTGGCGCAGTCAAATGCCCCTTTGGGTGCATTGAGAGAGGCGGCTATGCGTGAGGGGATGCGCCCTTTAAGACAAGCTGCCTTGGACAAGGTCTTGAGAGGTGTAACCAGCCTGGAAGAGGCCTTGTCTGTAACTATGCAGCAATGAAGGTGGTTTGAGCCGTGGAAACCCGCATCAGCATGAGAAGCCTTTTGGCCGAAGCCGTAAAGCTCAATGCGAGCGACATCCATATAAATGCCGACGTCTCCCCCGCTTTTAGGATCGATGGAGATCTAAACTACGTCCGGAATGTAAGCCCCTTAAACAGTGCTTCGGTGCGCAAACTCGCTGAAGAGATACTCTTGCCGGAGCAGTTAGAAGAGCTCGACAGGGAGCGAGAGCTCGACTTCAGCTTCTCCTTCTCCGAATTGGGGTATGATGCGCGCTTTAGAGGTAATTGCTTTATGGAGAGGGGGCGACTTTGCATCGCCCTCAGGTTGATCCCGTTTCGAGTGCGCTCCTTAGACCAGCTTATGTTACCGAGCAAGCTGAAAGAGGTAGCCCATATGGAGCGAGGGCTGTTTTTGGTCACAGGCCCTACCGGACACGGCAAGAGCACTACGCTCGCCGCTATCATAAGCGAGATAAACCGAACCAGGAGGTGTCACATCGTAACTATAGAAGACCCAATCGAATATCTTTTCGAGAATGCCCAGTCGATCATATCCCAAAGGGAGGTCGGCTCGGACACGAAGAGCTTCACCGAGGCCCTGAAGCGCGTCCTGCGCCAAGACCCCGACGTGATAATGATAGGCGAGATGCGCGACTTGGAAACTATAGCGGCGGCTATCACCGCCGCCGAGACCGGGCACCTCGTGCTCGCTACGCTTCACACGCCCGACGCGGCCCAAACGATAGACCGCATCGTGGACGTCTTCCCTGCCCATCAACAGCAGCAGATACGCCTCCAGGTCAGCAACATCCTCATAGGTATCTGCTCGCAGCAGCTTTTGCCGGTGACCAAGGGGGGGCGAATTGTGGCGACGGAGTTACTTTGGGCCACGCCTGCGGTGAGGAACTGCATCAGGGAGGCCAAGGTTGGCCAGATGAGAACGGCAATGCAGACGGGCAAGGCGGCGGGCATGCACACGATGGATCAGGACCTGGCGAGGCTCGTAAAGGAGGGCATAATATCCTTCGATATGGCCAGGAGCTATGCCTTTGACGTAAAAGACTTTGAGCGTCTGGTCTTTGAAGCAGGGGACAAAGCGAGCGTGTAGGGCGAGGTGGCAGGAGTGCTGTTTAATTATCGCGCCAGAGACCTTCAAGGTGCAGCGGTAGAAGGGCAAATTCAGGCCCAGACTACAGAACAGGTCGTCCAGCAGCTGCGTCAGCAGGGATTGGTCCCAGTGCGCATAGTGGAGGCTAAAAATCTGCAGACCGGCAAGGCGTCGCTTTTGGAGCGGCTCGAGTCCATCTCTACAGTGAGCCTGCGAGACAAGGCTGTCTTCTTCCGCCAACTCTCTACGATGACAAAGGCAGGTGTAACGCTCGCGAGCGCCCTCGACCTTCTTTCGCGGCAGACGCAGAACAAGCGCCTCGCCCGTGCCATAGTTGAGATAAAAGATCTCATCGATAAGGGGCAGCCTTTCAGCGCAGCGCTTAGACCGCAAAAGATCTTTTCTCCCCTCATGGTGGCCATGGTGGCCGCAGGTGAGGAGGGCGGCTTGCTGGACGAGAGCGTTGAGAGGCTCGCCTCGTTACTCGAAAGGCAGGACGCACTGCATAAAAAGATCGTTTCGGCCGTCACCTACCCTGCCCTGGTGCTCTGCTTCGCCTTCGTGATGCTGTATGCCGTGATCACCTTCATCGTGCCCCGCTTCGCCAAGATCCTCGGCGGGCTGGGCGTGCCGCTGCCTGCGCTCACCAGATACATATTTTCTGCCTCGCTTTGGCTACAGAGGCACTGGTATGTGCCTGTCTTGGTCATACTTTTGGCCGTGGTGGCCTTTTACCTGTTAGGCAAGAACGAAAAGGCACGGCCGATGGTAGATGGGCTTAAACTCAAGCTTCCGATAGCGGGCGACATACTGCACAAAACCATCCTGGCCAGGAGCCTGCGCACGCTTGCTTCCCTTGTGGAAGCTGGAGTGCCGATACTTTCGGTCTTGGACATGACCGCGAGCGTAGCCGGAAACGCCGTCTTCGAGAGCGCCTTTGCCCGGTTGAGCGACGCCTCGAGAAAAGGGCGGCCCATGGGTGAGGAGGCGCGCAAGTGCGGCGTCTTTCCCCCGATGGTGACCCACATGATCACCGTGGGCGAACAGACAGGGCAGCTGGAGGGGATGCTCAACAAGGTGGCGGAGTTCGTCGAGGTAGAGCTCGACGAGAAGGTGAAGCGCCTGACGTCGATCCTCGAGCCGTTGCTTTTGATAGTCATCGGCGGCGTGGTGGGGATCGTGGTCTTGTCGATATATCTGCCCATCATTTCGAGCGTCCAAGCGCTGATGTGAAGCTAAAGAGGAGGTGGTGAAGCCTTATGATTGCGCTGAGCATGCGTTGAAATTACGCAAGATGTGAAGCTAAAGAGGAGGTGGTGAAGCGGCGGGCTCAAGCGACAAGGCGTTGTGAGGATCGGGAAAAGGACCAGAAGTTTCCAAATTCTTAAAAACTGAAAAAGGGGTGTTCGATATGACGAGAATCGCAAGGAAGGCAAGAAGAGGTTTTACGCTGGTGGAGCTGCTCATAGTGATGGTGATCATAGGCATACTGGCAGGCAGCATGATGCTCACGATGGGCGGGGGCAGGGGAAAGGCCGAGGCGACGCGGATCGTGAGCGACCTTAGAAATTTGAAGGCCGCCGCCCTAATGTATTACAGCGACAACGGCGAATGGCCGGGCGGTACTACTATTAGCAATGGTGATGACTGGATAGTAGATAGCTTGGACAAATACCTCGACAAGGATTACCCTACTGGTGCTTCGATAAAATATTATGTAGTTAAAGGGGGCAACACGGTTTTGGTGGGGTATGGAGCAATCACCGATAACGCCGTAAAGAAATCTCTCAAAGCGATGGCGGCCGACGCGGCCCTCTACGGCACCGGCAGTGGTGTTA
>LGFQ01000098.1 GCA_001508935.1 Synergistales bacterium 54_24 | reverse complement strand
GATTCCACTTCGCACATGACCTTCTGCCCCAACTCTTCGCTCGTGGTGACCAAAATCCCTCTCGCTTGAGGATCGTGCTCCGACTGGGCCAACAGATCGCAGGCAACATAGGCAGGATTGGCGCTGGCGTCGGCCATGATGAGGACTTCGCTCGGCCCTGCAAGGAAGTCTATCCCCACATCGCCGCTGACCTGTCTTTTGGCCTCGGTCACATATTGGTTGCCGGGCCCCACGATGAGGTCAACCGCCTCGACCGTCTCGGTGCCGTAGGCCATAGCGGCTATGGCCTGGGCCCCGCCGATGGCGTAGATAGCGGATGCCCCGGCTATATCCATGGCCACCAAAGTCACCGGATTTATGCCACGGATATCGCGGGACGGAGGAGAACAGGCCACTATTCGCTTTACGCCGGCGACTCGCGCCGGAATGATGGACATCAACGCCGACGAAGGCAAGGGATGGCGTCCTCCCGGGACATAAGCTCCGCACGAGGCAAGCGGGATCACCCGGTGGCCGAGGTGCACGCCAGGGAGGATTTCGACCTCCAAGGGCCTGATGGATTCCAACTGAGCTCGGGCGAAGTCGCGGATTTGCCTGGCCGCAAAGCGCAGGTCTTCTACTACTGAATCCGGGACTGAACGATAGGCCCTGGCGACCTCTTCGGAGGGCACTTGGATGCACAGATCCTCTACGCCGTCAATCTTCTGAGATAGGAACTTTATAGCCGCATCTCCCTTTTCTCTAACGGCCGCTATTATATCCTCGACCGTGACTCTCACATCTTCCTTTTCTTTGCAGGCATCGAGGATCGGTTTTGGCGCCTTAAGGAACTTTCGCACGGCAATTTCCTCCATCCTGTTTCGAGAAATTGTAGCCTTGCCTTGCAGTTATAGGCCCTGTCTGAGATTATACACTTGTGCATTTGCCGCGCAGGATTCGCCGCCCGAGAGTTCGCCCAAGGCGGGCAGAGCCAAAAAGGCATTGTACAACGGCCATGCTAAAATAGGCTTACAAATCACCGAAAGAAGGGGTCATTTCGATGGACGAGGCCATCCTCAAAGCCGTAGATAGGGCATTAAAAGAGGGACCCGAGGGAGTCCTCTGCACAGTCGTAGAGGAAACAGGTTCGACCCCGCGAAGCATGGGGGCAAAGATGTGGGTCTTCCCTGACGGCAGCATAGTCGGAACGATAGGAGGAGGCATACTGGAACATCACGTCATCGCCGAAGCGCTCAAGTTGCTCGAGGGAAATGCCCGCGCTCGCCTGTACAGAGAGTCGTTCACGGCGACGGAAGCTGCGGAGGAAGGCGCCGCCTGTGGGGGAAGCGCGGCGGTATTCCTCGAGGTGATAGGGCGAGCGAGAGAGATCGTCATCTTCGGCGCCGGACACGTGGGGAAGGCTTTGGCCCACGCGGCGACGATCACCGGCTACAGGGTAACCGTATGGGACGAGCGCCAGGAGTTCGCCAATCCGGACAACATCCCCTGGGGGCGCACTGTCTGTTTGCCATTGAAAGAGGCACTGGATAGGGGAATACGCTTAAGCGACAAAAGCTACGTCGTCGTGGTCACCAGAGGGCATGCCCTCGACAGCGAAGTGGTGCGCTCGTTGGAGGGAAAGCCCTTCGCCTACCTCGGCGTCATAGGCTCCAAGCGTAAAATAGCCGTGATGAAAGAGAATCTGCTCAAGGATGGCGTATCGGAAGAACACCTAAACCGAATATATGCACCCATAGGCTTGCCAATAAAGGCCGAAACGCCCGAAGAGATAGCCATATCGATCCTCGCGGAGATAATGGCCGTAGAAAAAGGTGCTGACATAAAGGCGCTGCGCTCGCCGCTCACGGCTGCACTCGAGATGCAAGGATCGATTCCGCGCGCTTGAGGTCTTCCTCCGTATCGACATCCAATGCGACCCCCGGGTCGTCTACGACCACCAAGTGCCGTTCGGAAAGCGGCGGCAAGAGCTCCCTCAACGTGCCATATACGGGAGAGCTCTTCACGGCATCTACGATGTGCGGCGACAGGATCAGGGGATGATGAGCCTTTCCTTCATATACGGGCTGCACGACTTTTCCGCAGATGACTTCTGAAACCAACCTTCCGACCGTTTTAGGACTCACCGCTGGCTGGTCACCCAAGGCCAAAAGCAGCGGTGTCGCGGAAGGGACACGCTCGGCCGCAACTTTGATGGAAGAAAACATCTCCCTGTGGTAGTCGGGGTTCACCGCGATCGCAGCCTTCGGAAAGGCCGAATAGACGAGATCGGCTACCTCCTCACCGTCGTATCCGACCACCACGATGAGAGAACTTTCGCACACGCCGCCTGCGACGACCGCCTCCAAAGTCCAAAGCAGCATCGCCCTCCCCGCAATGGGTCGGAGCATTTTGCCGTAGCCCATCCTCTTCCCCTCTCCGGCCGCCAGCACCGCCGCCCACAGGATAGGGTCAACCCCCATTCAAAACGACCTCACCGAGACGAAAACCTAAAATGAATTCGGCATATCGAATCGCGCTCGAGAAGAGCTCCGTCATGCCTCGCTTTATCTCCTATCGGAAAGCGGCACCAAGATAAAATTGATTAGAAGGTTCAACACTATGCCACCCACTACAGCTATGACCACTGAATTGGTCAGGAAAAGCTGGACTATCGGTGGAAGCGTCTTCGTCCAGCTGCCGACGACATATGTGGCGCATATGGGCAAGTTGATGGCGAGCATCAGCGTCGTGCCGACGAGAAACGTGTTGGCCGTATCCAACTTTGCAGATGTCACGAGCTTCAAGCCGGAAACGGCTATAGTTCCGCACACCACCAAGAAGACCGTCCCTATCACCGATCTCGGAATTGCCACCAAGAGGGCGCCCACCTTTGGGCTAAGGCCGTAGAGCATCAATATCAGCGCTGCGATTTGAACGACGAAGCGGGAAGCTATCTTGGTCGTGGCGATAACGCCTATGTTTTGCGTATAGCTGGTAACAGGGATGCCTCCGAAGAGGCTCGCCACGAGGCAGCCGAACCCTTCAGCCGCTATGCCCCTATTCATATGTCTAACTTTATAGACCTCGCCGCTCACGGCGCACACAGCCGCGTAATCCCCCAAGGACTCCAACATAGAGCCGAGATAGCCAACCAAGGCCCCTATTATCGCTCCTGCCGCAAACTCCCAACCGAAGCCGGGCCCTCCATAGGGAAAGAGTTTCGGCAAGTCAAACCACGGCTTCGAGGCTACGATGTCCCATCTGACCTGACCCATGATCCCAGCCAAACCCAAGCCGACGATCCAAATCGTAAAAAATATCGAACCTCTGGAGACTATCCCGCCCGCAGTCTTGCCGCCCAAAAATTGCAAGAGAAATATAGAAAGGACGGTAGCGGCGGCTAAAACGAAATTTACAAGGTCGCCCTTCCCCACGATCCAAATGGTAGCCGTCTTGGCCAGAGAAAAACCTATAGTTATAACCACCACACCGGATACGGCCACGGGGAAGACCTTTCGTAGGACCCTTAAAATGCCGGACAGACCTATGACCATTTCCATCAAGGCGCCCGCCAAAACGCCGCCCCACATGGCGGGTATGCCATATAGCGATACGACCGAAGATAGAGCGCCGGTCAGCGTGGCGGAGGGCCCTTGGATTAGAGGTAACCTGTTGCCAAAGACGGTCATAATGAGCGTTGCTATGCCCATGGTAAAAAGCCCTCTGTTCACCCATATGGCCCCTTCTGCCTCCGAAAGTCCGGCTGCGGTAGCCACTAAAAGCGGCAATACGAAGGGCGATATATCCACCAGCGTATGCTGCCAGCCGTAGAGCAGGCACTCCCACCACGAGGCGGGCCTTTCGTCTATCTTCAATATGGGAGTAACGATCTCCGGCCTTTCCTCCCAAACCGCCTCATCGTCGCGATTGCCCTTCTGCGCGATGTCGTAAGTCGACGATTCCTTCAATTTTTGTCACCTCCATCGTCCGAATGTGACGGCTTATTCCGGCCAGGACCATACATGAGCTTTGCCCTTCCTGTCGCGATAAACTCCCGAATCTGAAGATTCGAGCGAAGCTTCTCAGCATCGAAAGAGTCCCAGTGTACGAACTCATCCAAAGGTCTCCTTTGACGCGACCCAGGCGTAGCCTTCGGATAACCCACGGGTATGCAGGCCCACACCTCAAGAGCTTCCGGTATGGAGAGCAATTTTTTTAGCTTGACCTCGTCTTCCTCTTCTGGCGTTATCCATACCGTGCCAAGGCCTTGCTCGGCAGCGGAAAGCAATAAATTCTCTATAGCAGCACCTACGCTGAATAGATATATGGCATTTCTTCTTCTATCGCCGAGCGCTTTGGGATACGCGTCCTTTAGTCTTGGGTCGCCACAAACTACGACGACAACTGGCACTTCCTTCAGGTATTCCTTGCGGTTTCCCGGAAAGTCTGGATCTTTGAGCTTTTGTCTTTCGTACTGTTCGATAAATATGTCGGCTATAGCGTTTATCGTGGCTTTATTCTTCGTCACCACAACCTCCCACGGTTGCGAATTTGCGCCCGAGGGAGCCCATCTAAATGCCTCTAAGAACTCGCTCAAAATTTCATCTGGGATTGAGTCGGGCTTATACGATCTGACGCTGCGTCGCTTTTTCGCCACTTCTAAAAACGTTCCCACATCTTTCCCCCCGATCTTGAAAACAGCAAAGTCCGGAGAGGCAAAGTGGGGAACTTGCCTCTCCGATACAACCGCCGAGTTGTGAACCCGTGAGCTACTTAGTCTTTACTCCTATCCCTCGCTCTTCTGGAGTGCCTGGGACCAAGCTGTCGCAAAGGGCCGCACATATCCCGGCCACCGCCATATTGGTTTTTAGAATTGCCCAAAGAACTTGTCCGAGGATTCCGTACGCGAAAAAGGCTTCCTGCTGCCCTTCCACCCACGGCGGCAGGCCCAGGGCCATGAGGAAAGAGAAACCGACGATGAGCACATTGCGCTGGCTTCCCATATCCGCCCTCATGAGGACCTGAATGCCCAGCGCACCTATCGTGCCGAAGAGAGCGATATAGGCCCCGCCGATAACGGGAGAGGGAATCGTGGCTATGAGGGCTCCGAGTTTGCCTATGAGAGAAAGGCAGATGAGGATTATCGCACCCGTTCGGACCACAGCCCTCGAGGCCACGCCCGTCAGGCCGATGAGACCTATGTTTTCGGTGTAGGAAGTGGTGCCGACCGCGCCGAGAGATCCCGCGATGGCACAATTGAGCCCTTCGGCGCCGACCCCACGGCTGATCATGTCTGGCGT
>LGFQ01000097.1 GCA_001508935.1 Synergistales bacterium 54_24 | reverse complement strand
AAAAAAAGACTCTTGCAGCTTGCGGAAACGGGAGAACGAGTCGATTATCTAACAATCGTTCCCGATGGCGAACCCACACTCGACCTCGCCCTCGAAGAGTTGCTATTGAGGTTGAAGGAAACGGGCATTCCTGTAGCCGTCATTTCCAACGCTTCTCTAATCTCGAAGACAGACGTAAGGAGGGCTCTATACGTTGCGGATTGGGTCAGCCTGAAAATTGACGCCCTTTCGGAAGACCTCTGGAAACGAATCGACCGCCCGCACCCATCCCTTGATCATGGCGATATCCTTGTCGGAATGGAGGAATTCGCTCGTTCCTATAAAGGCACGCTGTGCAGCGAGACCATGCTTGTGAAGGGTCTTAACGACGGACCGGCGGAACTCGAAAAAGTTGCCCGGTTCCTTTCCTCCAGCCTCAGTCCCAGCAAGGCCTACATTTCCATCCCCACCCGTCCTCCCGCCGCTTCATGGGTTCAGATGCCCGATGCAGAGACGGTCGCAGCCGCCTATACAATATTTACAGAGCAAGGGATCGACACAGAAACGCTGACGGGCTACGAGGGCAACGCCTTCGTAGCCACCGACGACCCCGCAGAAGAGATTTTAAACATCACCGCCGTCCATCCCATGCGCAGCGACGCCGTCGAAGAGGTTTTGCGCCGCAAAGGCTCCGACGAAAAAAGCATCGATCGCCTCGTCGCCGAAGGCAGGATCAGACGGGTTAAATACGGGAATTGGATCTATTATGTCCGAGTTATGAAAGAAGGGGAACGGTAAAAATGTCAAAATTCTCCCTTGACGTCCTGAAACGACATGTCTACCCCTTTACCATTCAGGAAAAGAAAGACCCCGACGTCGTCCTGGGGTCGACCTTCGGGGAAGATGTAGCCGTGACGCGCATAGGAAACGATATGCTCTTGTCCCACGTGGATCCAATAGTTGGAGCCGTCAAGGGTATCGGATGGTTGGCAGTGCATGTCGCTTGCAACGACATTGCAGCAAGCGGCATCAGACCCAGATGGATCCAGCTTCTCCTCATGGTTCCCTCAGCCCAACACATCGCAGAGGTCGAGCAGATCATGTCAGATGTGGCCAGGGCAGCCAAAAGCCTCGGCGTAGCCATCATTGGAGGACACACGGGTTATTCGAGCGGTCTTCTGCGCCCCTTCGTCGCGGTCACGGCCTTGGCGCCTGCCGAAGGAAAGCGCATTGTTGCCACAGGCGGCTCGAGGCCGGGAGATGTCGTATATGTAACGCGCGGGGTGGGATTGGAAGGAACAGGCATCTTAGCATCAGATTTCGCCGTGGAGGCCCGGAAAAGAGGGCTATCCGAGCATGATCTCGCTGAAGCGACGGCCCTTCTTTCTTCTGTCAGCGTAGTTCCAGAAGCCCTGGCCTTGGCTGATCTGGGTGCAACGGCTATGCACGATGTTACCAGGGGCGGCGTTCTTGAGACCCTCCTTGAAATTGCAGCCTGTTCCGGGGTTAGCCTGGACATCGATGAATGCTCGATCCCCGTGCCGCCAGTTGTCCGCCGCTTTGCTCAGGCCTTCGGCTTCGACCCTTTGAGGATGATTTCCTCGGGGACTCTTGCCACTACCCTACCGCCAGACGCCTGTCGCGCGGCGGAGGAGTATTTTAGCAACAATGGCCTTTGCGACCTAAAGCGGATCGGTGTCGTCTCTGAGGGGAATGGAGTCTATCTTCGCTCTGCCGAAAGCGAACGACACTTTACCGAAATTGCCTGTGAGACAGATGAATTGGCCCGGATGTGGGAGATTTTGCGGCCATAAAGGTATGTCGAGATCGTAATGGTCATCGTTATCTCATCCAAAACGCAGCCTGATAGCAATCGGAAGAAAGGCGCTTTAAATCCCGCTCGGCTGCCCGCTCCAGGTAGACTCTATACTCGTTCACTAGGGCGTTCTCTCAAAAATTCGTCCAATTCCCTAAAATACAGCGGCTTTTTACGCATCTCTTCCAACAGTTTCAGATCTTCCACGTCTTCCAGGCGTTCTAACAGCTCCCGATATTCATTAATATCTAAAATCACGGCTACAGGTTTGCCGTCCCGATATACAAATTCAGGTGTTTTTTTCTCAGCACTGCTTTTCATGACTCTTCACTCCTAAAAAATTATTATCAACAACATATATTATAACCTATATGGCATGCAAATATCTTGCCGCACTGTCGTTCGGCCTTGCACATAGATACTGCCCGGTCGTGACTACTGAAGCGTGTCCCAATGTAGCCTAGACTGGGTGGATGGGACAGCCGCGGTCCAGGGCGTGGCTTGCGTGGGCATGCCTTAACCAATGTGGTGATACATTGGCATCTATGCCACAGCACGCCTGACGGTATTATGCACGATATGTCATAATTGGGCTTTCCTTTTCTCCTTCGGCTTTCAAGTATAAGCAATTTGACCTTGCCCGCACAAGGGTCTGACTTCTGATTAGGGTTATTGACAGGAATTATCCACTGTGTTATATGTTATATGTAAATTAAAATTATTTTATTTAAGAGGAGGGGATTCAGATGGAGATATCTGCACAAGAGAAGGTTTCCATTCCAGCCATAGGTGAGTCTTTCCCCCAGATGGAGGTAAAGACCACCCATGGTCCAAAGCGCCTACCCGATGACTACAAGGGCAAGTGGCTCATCCTTTTTAGCCACCCAGCAGACTTCACACCCGTGTGCACTACCGAATTTGTGGCATTCCAAAAACGCTACGACAAATTCCGCGCCCTCAACACTGAACTCTTGGGGTTAAGCATCGACCAAGTCTTTTCCCACATTAAATGGACACAGTGGATCGAAGAAAAACTCGGAGTGAAAATCGAGTTTCCCATCATCGCCGACGACGCTGGCACTATAGCGCTAAAACTCGGCATGGTGCACCCAGGCAAGGGCACAAACACAGTGAGAGCGGTATTCGTCATCGACCCAAAGGGGATCATACGTTCCATACTTTACTATCCCCAAGAACTGGGGCGCAACATGGATGAAATCCTCAGGATGGTGGAAGCCCTCCAGTTGGGCGACAAGGAAGGCGTCAACACCCCTGCCAATTGGCCAAACAACGAGCTTATTCAAGATAGCGTAATTATCCCACCGGCACAGGATGTCTTTACCGCAGAAAAGAGGACGAGCGAGTACGAGAACTTCGACTGGTGGTTCTGCTACCGCAAAGCCTAACAATACCCTCAAGCCCCTCCCAAAACTTGGGAGGGGCTAATGATTCCCTCTAACCATGCAACAGGCTTAAAAAGATTAAATGTCGCTTTTTCTTCACAAGTGATAAAATAGGTAAAGACCTAATGACACCATAAAGATATGGGACGATACCCAAAGCAAAGAGGGGGGAGAATATGCCATGCGGGATGAGCGAGTTTCACCCGCCCTCGCACTGGGGGTTTGTCTGGCGATAGGCCTCATCGTAGCGGGGTATTTGGTGGGAGATGCCTTGCTAAAGGCCAGATCTGCGGAGCGGTTCGTTACGGTAAAAGGACTCTCTGAAAGGATCGTAGAAGCGGACTTGGCGATATGGAACATATCCTTTCGCGATGCAGCTAATGACTTAGAGGGGCTTCAGCAGCTTGTAGATGCCAATAAGGCAAAAGTACATAATTTTTTATTAGAGATGGGCTTCGAGGAAGCAGAGATTTCGAGCATGCCACCCCAAATCACAGACGTAAAGTCGCTACCTTATATGGACCCCTCCAGAGATAGGGAGTTTCGCTATACGGCCGTAACAAGACTGACCTTACGTTCGGCCAAAGTTCCGCTCGTCAAAAAGGCCCTCGAACGCGCCGGAGAGCTCGTATCCATGGGCATCGCCCTTGCCGAGGATAGCGCCACTGAATTTTCCTTTACTAAGCTGAACGACATTAAACCCGAAATGATTGCCGAAGCGACTAAAAACGCCAGAGAAGCGGCGGAACAATTTGCCAGGGATTCCGGCAGCCGGGTTGGGGCAATACGGAGGGCAAATCAGGGCTACTTCACTATAAGCGATAGAGATAGAGGCTCACCCGACTACAAAAGTGTACGTGTAGTGACGACGGTGGAGTTTTTCCTGACGAGCCCATAACTTTGGTACAGCATCTCAATTACGAGTCGGAGGGGGCATCCTGTTGGCTCGAGTCTTAGCCGTCTGTATAAGTTCAGCAAGGCAGGAGGCTAAAAAGAGCGTCCCGGAGGCACAGTTTATCGCAGGAGAAGGCATAGAAGGCGATTCCCACAAGGGGTTCTCCGATCGTCATGTGAGCCTGCTGCGTGCTGAAGATATAAGGGCCGCTGAGGCAGAGGCAGGCATTTCCTTCCCACCGGGTTCGCTGGCAGAAAACCTGGTTATAGAAGGCCTCCCGAGCGAAATTCCCATTGGCACAAAGCTAAAAGTAGGACCCGAAGTGATATTGCTCGTGGCAGAAAAAGGCAAAAAGCCTGACGAGCCCCATTCCTATGACTATAAAGGGTGGTGCCTGTTGCCCAAAGTAGGCTACTTCCTCCAAGTCCTCAAAGGAGGCGTCGTCAGGCCGGGTGATGAAGTCGTCATAGTTCGAGGAGATCCTTAGGGGGAGTCGGCAATGATTGCAAGAGGGCTTCTTTCGTCTGCAGAAGCAACACTTGCAGCACTGCAAGTCAAGCAGGTCGTAATCGGATTAGCCTATACCGGTGTCATGTTGAGCGACGGAAGCTGCGGCCTCGCAGCCATTCTAAATGAGAGAAGCGGCTGCAAGGCCCTTCATATGGCCGGCACCATGACTGGCCAACCAGCTTTGGACTTGACTCACGGCCTGCTCTCGGCTGACCCGCTGTCTTCTGCCCTGGGATTGGCAACGATAAACGCCGCCCTGACTGCCAACCTTCCATTGTCATCTTCTTCGTTTCGGGCACTGCCTTGATCAACAAAACCATAGACCACTTATTGGACGCCCGTGTAGCCTGAGTTGTTGCGCCTAAATGGCATCGTCGGAGTGGTTGCCCTTTTCGTCAATTGTTGAGGAAACAACGCGATTTCGAAGAGATTATTTTTGAGGAAAACCAGGGGTTGACATCTGAGTGTTACGGATTATATTATTCGTAACACTCATTTTATATGGGGGCTCCCAATGTCAAGCAGATCTACTATCGAGGCATATAAAGCATATACTTACCGTCGCAAAGTGGCGTTTTTCACTCTCGCTTTAGGGCTTATGGCGATGGTCTTCGTCTCCCTCTCCGTAGGCTCCTCCCAAGTAAATTTAAGCGATGCCTTTGCAGCCTTGTTAGGGCG
>LGFQ01000017.1 GCA_001508935.1 Synergistales bacterium 54_24 | reverse complement strand
GGCCACGATCTTCTGTCCCTCATCGCTCATTACGAAGTTGATGAACTTGAGCGCGGCGCCAGTAGGCCAGCCGCCGGTGAACATGAAGAGATAACGAGATACGGGGTATTCGCCGCTGCGGGCGGTCTCGATCGAGCCCGTTATGCCGTTCACCGTTATAGCTTTCAACTCGTTGTTCAAGTAACCGATGCCGATGTAACCTATGGCTGCAGGATTGCTGGCCACAGTCTGGACCATGGCGCCGTTGGATGCGACTATCAAGGCCTGAGGCGCCACGCGATCGCCCTTCAGGACCTTTTCCTCCCAGACTTCGTAGGTACCGGAGCTGGTGTCGCGGCTCACTACAGCTATAGGCCTGTCTTGCCCGCCCAGCTCTTTCCAGTTCTTGATCTTGCCCGCGTAAATGTCATGGAGCTGTTCGATGGTCAGGTCCGCGATCGTATTGGACGGGTGCACGACGGGTATTATGGCGTCTATGGCTACGCCGAATGGGACGGGGTATCTCCCTTTCTCTACGGCCATCTTCACCTCTTCCTGTTTAATGAAGCGGGAAGAATTGGCTATGTTAGCGGTACCGTCGATCAGGGCCTTGATGCCGTTGCCGCTGCCGCCGCCAGAGACGGATACCGTGATGTCGGGATTAGCCTTCATGAACTGCTCGGCTGCCGCCTGGGCGATGGGAAGGACCGTGGTGGAACCGTTGATCACCAACTGCTCCGCCGCGATAGCGCTGCCCGCCAAAAGGGCTCCTAAGGCCAAAACTGCTGTCGCTAAAGCAAATCTCCTCATGGAAACATTCCTCCTTGCGAGTTTTTTAAACCTTGCCTTCGTGCCCAGTATATGGGAGGTATGTAACGAATTCTTTACCGGCGAGTAACAACTTCGTTACACTTGCGGGTTTTGCCCTTCGCCGCTTACCCCATCTGATCCGACGGCTTTGGAGCCTTCCAAAGAAGGCTCTATGTGTATGGTGATGTGCGTATCTCTCCCGAATTTGTTCCTCAGCTTTTCCTCCAGATCTTCCGATATATCATGCGCTTCAACGATGGAAAAATCGCGAGAGACGACCACATGCACATCCACAGCATAATCTTTGCCGATCTTTCTCGTGCGCAGTTTATGATAGTTTACAACTTCGGGCACTTGAGCTATGACCCTTTCTATCTCTTCCTCCGTCTCGCGGGGGAGGGATCCCTCCATCAGCTCATGGAGGCTCAGGATCAATATGGATATGGCGACCTTGGCTATAAAGAAACTCACCGCTACGGCTGCTATGGGATCTAAAATCCTCCACCTTTCGCCCAAAAACATTGCGCCTCCGATGCCGGCGAACGTACATAGCGAGATGAGCGCATCGGATCTGTGATCCCAGGCTTTGGCGACCAGCGTATCGCTCGAAAGCTCTTTTGCTCTCCTTATCGTGTAACGGTATAGAGATTCCTTTGAGAGGAGTGTTGCGATGGCCGCCCCCAAGGCTATCGGACCGGGTCTCGGCAAGTCTCTGCCGTGCATGGCGGAGGCGATCCTGCTGCCTCCTGACCAGAGGATGAGTATTGCCACGACCAGTACAAAGGCTCCCACCACGAGCGAAGCCAACGTCTCGACTTTGCCATGTCCGTAGTCGTGGTTGTAGTCTATGGGCCTCTTGGATATATGGAAGCTCACCATGGCTATTATGTCGGTAAAGACGTCCGATAGGGAGTTGGCCGCGTCTGCGATCATAGCAGAACTGTTCCCCAAAATACCCGCTGTATATTTGAAAGCAGCCAGAGCGATGTTCGCCCAAAGCCCTACGCGAGAGGCCGCTATTGCCTTATTTGCCCTTTCTGTTGCAGTTAACCCTTTCATAGTCTTTTTTCCTCAATCCTCAAGCGAGGAACACGTTTTGAGCCAAGTTGAAGGTTAGCACTGAAGCGGTTTTTTGCCAAGCTTAAGGATGCCTCGATCCGTCTATCCCCCTTGACATATACCCATCATGGTATTTACACTTTACGACATGGGGCAATGGAGTCTTTATTTTATATGAGAGGAGAAGCACAATGGTGCCAGAACCTTTTGTTTCTTTTGTAGTGGCTTTCTTCGCTGGGTTGGCCTCCTTTCTCTCCCCCTGCATCCTGCCCTTGGTGCCCGCGTTTTTATCTTACCTCGCGGGAAGCGCTGCGACTTTTGACGACCGAGGAAGGGCGAATGTGCGCGCCAAGGCCCTCATTAGCGCCCTCGTCTTCGTTTTGGGGTTTACCCTCGTTTTTGTGGCCTTCGGTCTGTCGGCCAGCGCTATCGGGAGGTTTCTGATCCGGCATCAATTGATCGTGCAAAAGTTGAGCGGGGCGGCCATCGTCTTTTTTGGCCTCAATATGACCGGTGTTTTAAGGATAGGCGCGCTGGGGAAAGAAAGGCGCCTTGCCTTTGGGTGGAATAGAAGAGGGTGGATCGGTTCGCTGCTTTTGGGCATGGCCTTTTCGGCAGGGTGGACGCCGTGCGTAGGGCCGATCTTGGCCTCGATCCTTATCATGGCAGGAAGCAGCGCGAACATGCGCTACGGTGCATTGCTGCTTGCCGTATATTCCTTGGGGTTGGCCCTGCCTTTTTTGGCGGCAGCTGCCTCTTTGGGGTGGCTTGAAAACTTATTAAAGCAGCATTCTGAGGAGCTCGCCTTGATGACGAAGGTAGGCGGATGGGTGCTCGTGGCGATAGGGGTCCTTATGGCGACGGGTACTTTGTCACGCTTAAGCGGCATGGCAGGCGCGCTGCTTTGACTTTGGCTTCACGATGAGGAGGTTCAACAACATGAGAGGCAAGACTACGATAGCGGCGATCACAGCGCTTTTTGTGGTGGCCGTGCTGTGGTTCGTTCTAAGGCCTTCAAGCGATGTCAAAACGATCCAGGAAGGAAGAAGCGCCGTGGAAACAGGCGTAGAAGTGGGTAAGGTCGCTCCTGATTTCACGGCGAGCGGACTTGATGGCACCCTCATCAATCTTTCTGATATGCGCGGTAAGCCCGTGCTTTTGAATTTTTGGGCTACCTGGTGCCCGCCGTGCAGGGAAGAGATGCCCGTCATTCAGCGCTATTTCGAAGAGGCCGGGTCCGTTGTGCACATATTGGCCGTGAACTTGACGACTAACGAGAGCTCCCCGAAGGAAGTCGAAGAGTTTCTGCGCCGTGAGGGGTATAGCTTCCCTGTGGCTTTGGATGTTGACGGAAGCGCGGCAAAACTATATATGATACGCTTCATACCTACGTCTTTCTTCATCGACGAAGATGGGATCATCCGCCAGATCCACATCGGCCCACTCTCTCGAGAGATGGTCGAAAAGGTCTTTGGGGAGATGTAACTCAATATGCCTCCGGCAAGCGATCCTCGAAGACGGGGAGGAACCTTCGCACCTCGTCGACTTTGGCTATGTCAATTTCCGCTGTCCCGAAGGCTTCTTCTTCCCCCGCCTCATACAAGATCGACCCCCACGGGTCTATGATCATGGAGTGTCCTCCGAAGGTCGTGCCTGCAGAACTGCCGCACCTGTTGCAGGCGACTACGTACATTTGGTTTTCTATAGCCCTGGATGAAAGCAAAATCCTCCAATGCTCTATGCGCTCTTTGGGCCACTCGGAAGAGACGAACAAAATCTTTGCCCCCTCTAAGGCGAGCCTTCGCGCCAATTCCGGGAAGCGGATATCGTAACAGATGACACAGGCGGCCTTTATGTTATCGAGATCGAAAAGGCATCTCTTTTTGCCGCGGATGAAGTATTTGTCTTCTTCCATGAGCCTTATCAGGTGGATCTTGTCGTATATCGCCACAAGTTCACCTTTCGGGTTTATTACCTGTGCCCTGTTGGCGAAGCCGCCAGTAGTTTTAGCCAGGACAGATCCGCCGACAAACCACATGCCGTATCTTTTTGCCAGCTCTCCCAAAAAGTGTGCGCTTTCTATCCCCTCTGGCGAGGCCAGTTCATCTGCCCTCTCTAAGGCGTATCCGGTGCTCCAAAGCTCGGGCAACACGAGGGCTTGCGGCAATACCCCCTTTGCGCTTTCTCCTTCGAGCGCTCTGTCGATGCAGTGACGATTTGCCTCCGGTTCGCCCAACCTCACGTCAAATTGGAATATGCCTATGCGCATTGTGACCCCCTCCTTTGTTATTTCTAAAGCTCAAGCGCTGCCCCGGATCCTGCCCAGTCCACGTCGAAAGCGGAGGCGAGCATCGCAGCGGCACGAAATCCCGTGCAGTGACAGGGCCTGAAAATGGCGATGGAGAACCTGTCGGCCAACGCGGCTACGGAGCGCTCGAGGAACTCCTTCGACTGCTTTTCCATGTGCATGCCCCCTATGACGGCGTAAAAGTTTTTGGTGTCGAAGCGACGCGATGCGGCCCCGAGGATGTTGACCGCCCCGGCATGAGCGCAGCCCAAAATCACGCTGTAACCGAATCGTCCTTTCACTACCAAAGATAGGTCATCCTTTAATGGGTCTGAAATTAAATCTGTGCCCTCTGGCACGACAAGGTCCGGGTCTTTAGGCGCAAAATCTGGATTCCTCTCCTCGTCTGGGACGGAGATGGCCCAAATGCCTTCGATGATTTCGACACTTCCTTCGACGGGCTTGAAATCGAAAGAGGCTTTGGCGAGGTGAGCGCCGCAGTAGCGAAGCTTTCCGCCTCTTTTGGTGTGGTGGGGCGCTTCAAAAGCCGGGTGCGCCCAAAGCGGGAGCCTGCCCGCCTCCTGGAGGACCTTGGGTATGCCCCAGGAGTGGTCGTAATGTCCGTGGCTTAAGACCAAGTGGTCCACCAGCCCCAAATCGAGCCCCAAGGCGTGCGCGTTGTGCGAAAGACAGATTCCTTGCCCTGCGTCGAAGAGCACATTTCCCCTCGGCGTTTTGAGATATATGCTCAGGCCGTGCTCAGCCACCAGATCCCTTCTGCCGTTGCAATCATCCACTACGATTGTGCAGTGCATTTCTCAAGCCCTCTCTTTCTTCTCATATCATATGAGGCATTCGTGATCATTATATGTCATAATAAGCGAAACTAATTGTTTTGGGAGGGCAAAATATGTCTCGATGCGAACTCGCTGCGCAGGTAGAGGAGATCATAAAGGATTTTGTGCGCCACCATCCGGACAACTCGTTGAAAGATCCCTCAAACGAGAAGGCATGGGACGAGCCCATCGTGGGGTTTTCGTCCGGCGCCGATGAGCTCTATGAGTTTTACAAAGATCACATAGGACCTTTTCACTGGACACCTCACGAGATATTTTCACTCACCTTTCCCGATGTATCCGGCGTCAGTCCGAAAGACCTCGCCGTAATCTGTTGGATACTGCCGCAGACCGAGGCCACGAAGGCGGACAACCGCAAGGAGAGAATTTATCCGTCGGAGAGATGGGTGAGGGCTCGCGTATTTGGCGAGGAGGCGAACGAAAGCCTCCGAAGGCATGTGGTAGAAGCGCTTTCCGCGCAAGGATACAAAGCTGTAGCCCCCGTACTCTCTCCTTTTTGGAGCAGGGAGACCTCACCTCGCTTCGGGAGGGCTTCGCGCTGGTCTGAGAGGCACGCCGCGTATGTTTCGGGGCTTGGCACTTTCGGGCTGTGCGACGGTCTAATAACACCCCTTGGTAAGGCCATGAGGGTAGGTTCAGTCGTGGCGCTGATGGACTTGCCTCCGACGCCGAGACCCTATAGCGACCACCGCCAGTATTGCCTCTTTTTCTCCGATGGCACATGCGGTAAATGTATGGGTCGCTGTCCCGTTGGGGCCATAACTAAGGAAGGGCATGACAAAGAAAAATGCTACCAGCACGTCCACGTGGCGGCAGCGGCATACGCAAAGGCCAAATTCGGAATAGACGGCTTAGGGTGCGGTCTGTGCCAGACCGGCGTTCCCTGCGAGTCTCACATCCCAACGGCCGAAGACGTTTAGTCGCCGCTTTTGCATCTCCAGGCGGCGTCGAAGAAATCGCGCTCGCAGAGCATGGCGTAGTTGTAAGTTTCGCTGACATATTTAGAAGGAGTGGCGTATCGGTCCAAGAGGTTTTCGAGTTTTTGGCTTAGCGCCTCAAATTCTTGGCTGCTATAGCTATTTATCCAATCTATATAGGGATTGTCTTTGCGGCTGCATTCTTTGGCCACCTCTTGTCCTAAATGCGCGTAGAGGCGCATGCAGGGGGTGAGCGCGGCTGCCGTGACGCCTGTGTCGTATCCCCACGCGGTGGCGAGCAAAAAGTCCGTATACCGCCGTGTGGGGGCACTCGGCTTCACCTCGTTTAAATCGACGCCCCAGCGCGAGGCGTATCTCTTGTGGAGGTCGGTCTCTTCGATCGCTCCGGCCGCCAGGGCGTGAAAGGCCTTTGTGGCATCCCAATCCACCCCTTTCGCTGCGGCTATACAATATGCCCTGGTGAAGGCATGGAGGTAAAAGTAGTCTTGTCCGACGTACCAGGCGAAATTTCTTTGCGGGAGCGACCCACCCGCTATTCCTCGGATGAAAGGGTGCCTTAGGCATGCCCTCGCAAGATCCGCATTCTCGAGCCAAAGGCGTTCCGCCAAAGACATTTAAAGCTTCCTCCCTTTTTGAATTCTTTTTCTCAAGGGATTATACTGCTCTTCGAGGGGGCGA
Source organism: Synergistales bacterium 54_24 (assembly GCA_001508935.1). Classification (GTDB taxonomy): domain Bacteria; phylum Synergistota; class Synergistia; order Synergistales; family Thermosynergistaceae; genus Thermosynergistes. The sequence goes on along the minus strand of LGFQ01000017.1, from coordinate 17,748 downwards.
AACCATGAAATGTCACGAATGTGCGGATAAACCTTGCAGGAACGGCAACCCTTGTGTCGCCAAAGATAGCCGTTCCTTGTATGAGGGAGAGGAGCAAATGCTTCAAGTGGCGGCGGAAGTGGAGGCGTTGTTTTACGGCGAAATCTGCAGACTCGAGGAGATAATGGAGTTCGCCCGCCGTATGGGGTACAGAAAGCTGGGGCTTGCTTTTTGCGTTGGGCTTTCTGACGAAGCTAAGGTTGTGGGGGATATATTGTCTAAGGAATTTGAACTGCATTCGGTCTGTTGTAAGGTCGGCGGTTTGGGCAAGGAGGAGATGGGGCACCCGTTGCGAGTCTGGCTTGGCCCGACGTCGTGCAACCCGGCCGAGCAGGCTCGTGTTTTAGATGAAGAGGGGTGTGAGTTGACTATCGTTTTGGGGCTGTGTGTGGGGCACGACTCGCTCTTTTACCGCCACATAAAGGCTTCCGTTACGACGCTTGCCGTAAAGGACAGAAAATTGGGCCATAACCCCATGGCAGCCGTATATTGCCAATATATAAGGAAACGGCTCGGAGGAAGGCCTAAGGAAAGGGAATTTTGAGGTGTGAGCGCATGGGAAAAGAGAAGATCATCTTAGACGTGGACCCCGGATCCGACGATGCCATAGCCATTGCTGTGGCCGGCAGGCATCCGCGCATAGAGCTTTTGGCGATAACGGCTGTGGCGGGGAATCAGACGTTGGGGAAGACGGCGAAGAACGCCCTCAAGGTTTGTTCACACTTGGGGATAACGGGAGTACCCATAGCGGCAGGCATGTCGCATCCCCTGGTGAGGGAGCCAATAACCGCTGCAAATGTTCACGGCGAATCTGGACTGGATGGGGTGGAGTTGGAAGAGCCCAAACTTGACCTCGACCCGCGACACGCCGTCGATCTCATCGTAGAAATGCTCTCCTCTTTGAGCGGCGATATAAATTTCGTCGCCACCGCTCCGCTGACGAACCTTGCAGTGGCCTTGAGGAAGAAACCAGGCATAGCAAAAAAGATAAAGAGGATCGTCATGATGGGGGGTTCCTATGGCCTCGGCAACATAACGCCGGCCGCGGAGTTCAACATCTACGCCGACCCAGAGGCGGCACACATCGTCTTTTCCTCCGGTGTGCCTATCGTCATGATGGGGCTCGACCTCACTCATCAGGCGGTGGTGACGCAGGATGTGATAAAACGCGTCGAGTGCATAGACAACGAGGCCTCTCGGCTCTTCGTGGGCCTGATGGGTTTTTACAGCACCCGATACAGGGAGCGCTTTGGCTTTGATGGAGCGCCGCTGCACGACCCGACGACGCTCGCCTGGCTGATAGACCCTTCAATTGTGGAGACGAAAGCCATGCACGTGGATGTGGAACTTAGAGGAGAACATACCTATGGCAGAACGGTTTGCGACTACTGGTGTGCCTTGGGCAAGCTTCCGAACGCCGACGTAGGAGTGAGACTCGAGGTGGAACGCTTTTGGGACGCGATATGCGAGGCATTGTCTTTCTATTCATAGCCTCCGCTCTCTGGTAAAATGATCCGAAAATGAAATCCTTTGACCTTTCTTCGTGAAGGGATGCAGACATCATTATGGATGAGAAGCTTTTGAGAAGCTTAGCTCAAGATTTGGTCGGCGGCAAACTTTCGGTGGACGATTTCCTCGTGCGCTTGAAAGAATTGCCCTACCTCGACATGGGGGATGTAAAACTCGACACGCACAGAGCGCTTCGCAAGGCTTTCCCCGAGGTTGTATATTGCCCTGGAAAGAGTGATGATCAGCTCTTGCGGATAGCGGAGGTCGTAGCCGAGAGGGATGGCCCGGCTCTCTTTTCGCGCGCCACAGAGGCTCAATATGCCATTATAAGGCGCGCTCTGCCCGAGGCGGAGTACTTCCCGGTGGCGCGCCTTGTGGCTGCTCGCCTTCCGATTGAGCATCCTTACGATGGCGTGGTGGTAGCGAGCGCGGGCAGCAGCGATGTTCCTGTGGCGGAGGAAGCTGCCATAGTTGCCATCGCCATGGGCTGTAAAGTAAAGCGCATTTATGATGTCGGTGTGGCTGGGCTCCATAGGCTTCTCGTCCACATCGAGGAGCTCCAGTCGGCCAAGGTCGTCGTGGCAGTGGCCGGTATGGACGGCGCTTTGCCCAGCGTCATCGGCGGTATAGTTTCTTGTCCCGTCATAGCCGTTCCCACCAGCGTCGGATACGGGGCATCGTTCGGCGGCCTTGCCGCGCTTCTTACGATGCTAAACGCCTGCGCCTCCGGGATCTCGGTAGTGAACATCGACAACGGCCTCGGCGGCGGGTATTGTGCTGCCCTGATAGCTCGGCAAGCATATAGAGAGAAGGGGTGAGCCTCTCTTGGAACGCATCCTTTACCTGAACTGCCTTTCCGGCATAAGCGGAGATATGTTTTTGGGGGCCATGATAGACCTTTTGGGTGACGATGGAGCGTTGGACGCGGCCTTGAAGGGGTTACGGCTCGGAAATTACGAGATCGCAGTGAGCCGCGAGAGGAGAAGGGGCATCACGGGGGTCAGAGTCAGCGTAAAATTTGACTCTGAATCCCACCACGGTCGAAACCTCAACGACATCGTTAAAATAATAGAAGGTAGCAGCTTAAGCGATTTCGTAAAAAGTAAGGCGCAGGAAGCTTTCACCCGCCTGGCCGAGGTCGAAGGGAAAATCCATGGCGTTTCTCTCGAGTCCATTCACTTCCACGAGGTCGGAGGCATAGACTCCATAGTCGACATAGTGGGAGCCTTCACCTTGCTTGAACGCCTTGAGGTGAACCGTATTGTGTCATCTCCCGTCAATGTGGGTTCCGGCTTCGTAAATTGCGCCCATGGGCTTTTGCCCGTGCCAGCCCCAGCTACGGCTGAGCTCCTTAAAGATGTGCCGGTGTTTTCTCTTGGTGAGCCCATGGAGCGCACCACCCCGACAGGGGCGCTCCTTTTGAAGATGCTCGCCTCCGCTTTCGGCCCCCTGCCGCTCGGCGTTTTGAAAAAAGTGGGCTACGGGGCCGGAGAGAGGGAGTCTTCCTTGCCCAACGTGCTACAAGCCATACTGCTCGAGGGAGAGGCCCCGCTTCAATGAAACACGAGAGGCATCGCGCCCATGTTTTCGTAAGCGCAGACGCCGGTGGACATGGCGTTATCCTGCAAGCGCTTCAGTATCTGCAGGCCAGGACTTCTGTGCGCAGGCTCTCATCGTTCTTTGAGCTTGCTCCTCGAGCAGCGAAAAAAAGGGGTCGCATCGGCGTCGCCTGCGAAGTCGATGCCGATGACAGCGTAGATGTGCTGTCTTCATTTTTGAGGTGGGTTGAAGGGCGAATGGAAGTACCTCATGCCCTTCCCGTCTCGGCGGAGCTTTTAGCTTACGACGGCCGCCTCTTGGGCGATATGTCGCCCCATGCGGCGGCCGCCTTGATCGACGTTGCCCCCCAACTCTTTTCAGGCCAGGATTTTTCTGTGCCCAAAGAAGTTCGTCCTATTAAGGAAGTTCAGAAAGCTAACTCGGCGGAGGATGTGCAGGAAAGGTGTCCGACCGTGCCGATAGTCTTGAGCCGCGTGGGCATAACCGATGTGCGACGCATCATCCGCCTTGACGTAGACGGCGAGGTTAAGCTCTTTTATGCGAACCTCGATCTCTTTGCCCAGTTGGACTCCTCGCACTCTGGCATCCATATGTCGCGCTTCAGCGACGCGCTCGAGGAAGCGGTGGAAGAGGTCACAAAGGAGCCGTCGCCCGATATAGAATCCCTTGCCGAAAGGCTTGTCCGCCAAGTGGTACGGCGGCAAAACGCCGCCTATGCAGAGGTTCGCATAAGGGCGCACTTTCCATTGCGCAAAGTGACGCCCGCATCTGCCAAGAGGGTGGAGGAGCTGTACGAGTTCATCGGCATGGCCTCGAGCGATGCCGACAAGCGCGTTAAGCGCGTCTCCGGCGTAGAGGTGGACGGCATGACGGTCTGCCCTTGCGCGCAAGGGATGATGGCGGTATATGCCGAAGAGCTGCTGGTCAAGGAAGGGTATTCTCAAGAGGAAGCGAAACGGATAGTCGAGATCTTTCCGGTGCCGTCCCACAACCAGCGGGCCAGGGGGACGCTCCTTATGGGCTCTCCGATACCAATAAAGGCCGAAAATTTAGTTCACATAGTGGAAGCCTCTATGAGCTCGGAAATTTACGAGTTGCTGAAGCGCCCCGACGAATTCTTTGTGGTAAAAAAAGCGCATGAAAACCCGAGGTTTGTGGAAGATGTGGTGAGAGAGATGCTTAGAAATGTGATAGGAATATTTCCGGAGCTTCCAGACGAATCCTTTGTCCTGGCGAGGACGGAGAGCTCAGAGAGCATCCACCAGCACAACGCCTTTGCCGAGCGCTCCGGATATCTGGGCGATATCAGGCGCGAGTTGAGTTCGTCCGGCGTGAGAACGAGGAGTCTTACCCTCGAAGAATATCTTCGCTCGTGAAGACCCGAGCGCAATGGAGGGATTGTAGCGTGAAAGGTGCCGAAATTTTATTGAAGATGCTTGAGGCTTATGGCGTGGAGCACGTCTTCGGCCTGCCGGGGGAGACGACGCTTCCCTGGTATAAGGAGTGGCATAAACACCCGCAGATCGAGCACGTGCTCACGAGGGACGAACGTAGCGCCAGCTTTATGGCCGAGGCTTACGCCAAGGTGGCGTTTAAACCCGGCGTGTGCGAAGGGCCGAGCCCCGGCGCTGCCCATATGCTACCCGGGGTGGCCGAGGCTTTCAAGGCTTCTGTCCCTATGATAGTCTTCACGTCGGATGTGCCGCTCAATATGGAGCTCAGGAACATGCTCACCGGTTGCGACCAAACTCGCCTTTTTGAGCCGGTCACCAAGGCCGCTTTTACAATCACAAATAGCGGCGAAATCCCTTTCATCCTTCGCAGGGCCTTTCGCATCGCTACGGCCGGCAAGCCTGGACCTGTGCACATCCGGATTCCATCGAACGTCTTCGATGAGGAGGCAGACGTGAAAGACCTGTACGCTCAAGACTCGTTTGCGAGCTATCCCGGTCACCGTCCCATGGCCGATCCGGAGGAAGCTTCTAAGGCTTTAGAGCTCCTTCTCGCGGCGGAAACCCCCCTTATAATATGCGGCCAGGGCGTCCTTTACTCCCAGGCGTGGGATGAGGTTTCGAGCCTCGCCGAAGGACTTGAAATACCAGTGGGAACGACGATGACCGGCAAAGGGAGCATCTCTGAACTGCACCCGTGGTCCATCGGCGTCGTGGGGGCGCGCGGCGGGACGAGCCTTTCGAATCGCTACGTGGAGGAAGCGGATCTGATCTTTTATATCGGGTCCAATACCGATTCAGCTGGCACGGATGGGTGGAAGTTGCCCAATCCCGCGTCGGGCAAGCGCTTCATCCAGCTCGACGTAAGCGAAGCCGAAGTGGGAAACGTCTATCCGGTAGACGTGGCCTTGATAGGCGACGCCAAATCTACGCTGAGGGCAATGCTTGAAATGCTCGAAGGCACGAAGCTGACATTTAGCAGGCGCTTTACGGTTCAAGACATAGAGCGGATGAAGCTCGAGCGCGAGGCGCTCGTAAAGGAGTCAGAATCGTGCGATGATTTTCCCTTTCACCCGTTGCGGATACTCAAGGAATTTAAGGAGGTCATGCCAGAGGACGGCCTCATCGCTGTGGATGCTGGCGTGAGCAGCATATACAGCACCGCCTTTTACGCGCAGAAGAGGGCGGGGAGGCAATTTCTATCGGGGTACTCCATGGGAGCCTTGGGTTATGCCGTCCCAGCAGCTTTTGGGGCATGGGTCGGCGGTAATGGAAGGGTGGTTGCAGCATTGACGGGCGATGGTAGCTTTGCCTTCACGGTGGGCGAGCTCGAGACGTTGGTCAGGTTTGGGGCAAACGTTAAGATATTTCTCTATCGAAACGACGCCTATGGATGGATCCGAGGCGAAAGCGTCTGGGCGGAGAGGATGGAGCCCTTTGCTGCGGATTTTTCCTCGGTAGACCATGCTGCGGTAGCTCGCGCCTATGGCCTTGCCGCCTTCAGGCCGGTTACAGCGGCGGAGCTTTCTTCCGCCGTAAGGGAAGCATTCGCCCACGACGGGCCAGCCTTGGTGGAGCTCGCGGTGACGACGCAGGATAGACTTGTCCCCCCGGTGCCGAAGTGGGTCGCCGAAGCTAAGACGGCGAAAGCTCCCTATATCTATTAAATTAGGAGGTGCCTTGTGCTGTGACGAGCTTTTACTCGGCCAGGAGGGCGGTCTTGGGCGTGATAGTGGCCGTTATGGACCACGAGAGGAGCGACAGAAGGCTTTGCCTCTTGGACGTTCCGTCGAGGATACTTAAGCGCGGCGAAATCCATGAGGTGATCCTCACCGACGAGGAGCCTGGGGAAGAGAGGGTCGTAAATCGTGCGGCATACGTGGGCTTCGTAGAAGTGACGCAAGGCGGGCTCGTCATACCTGGGGATGAGCTCCTTATTAGGCACAATAGCGCAGGGAGGCTCTTGGGCTTTGACGATACACACATGCCCAATCACCTCAATCTGGTGATTAAAGCCCAGAATATTGCAAGCGGGGCGAAACTTGGGATCCACCTCGACGATCCCGTGGAATTCGTCTCTGTTCAATAGTTTTGGTTAAGATTAGAGCAATTTTACTATAAAGTAACGTGTGATTAGAAAACTGAGGCATGTTTGTGCTTATAAGGAGGTCCCTCGTTGGCCAACTTTAAGGTTCGCTCTACATGTATGCTGATATTGAGTTTGCTTTGTCTGTTTAACCCCCTTTATTATCGGGCTGAGGCTGCTCCGTCGCTGATAGCTCATGGTGACGGTAGGGCCAAGGTCGTAGCTCTCACCTTCGACGACGGCCCCTATCCCATTTATACAGAGCGCCTCCTGGCCGTCCTCGACGCTTATGACGTTAAGGCCACATTCTTTTTGGTGGGCGTGAACGCCGCATCGCATCCCGAGCTGGTGCGAGAGATAGCGCGCGGCGGGCACGTTGTAGGAAATCACAGTCATCGCCACTTGAGCATGAAGGATCTTCCCGAGGAGGATATCAGGTGGGAATGGCAGATGTGTTCTCACACGATAAGGGCCATCACCGGAAACCTGCCTCGCTTTTGCCGCCCGCCGGGCGGAGGGTATAACGATACGATAGTTTCGGCTGCCCGCAAAGAGGGGCTTTCTGTCGTGCTTTGGACGGCCAACGGCGCCGATTATACGGGTATATCGCCCAAGGCCATCGAGAGGCGCGTTTTGGGCGCCGTGGGCCCTGGCGGCATCATCCTCCTTCACGAAGGGGTGGACAACACGATCGAAGCCCTGCCCGTGATCATCGAGACGCTCCACTCCAAGGGGTATCGCTTCGTCACACTTGATAAGATGGTCGCCTCTTTTTAGTTTTCTCAGGGCAAACAGAAATGCGTATACAATATGGAACAGTTGTGGCATCATGACAGGAAGCTTATAATAAAAACGATCAAATGAGGGGGGTGAAGTAGGATGCGAATTAGGTTGATGTCGTGTTTGGCAATATGCGCAATGGTGGTGTCCTTGGGATTTGTCGGGGCCGATTCCTTAGCTGAGGCCGCGGAAACGGTGAAGATCGGCGCTATTTACCCCTTGAGCGGCAACCTGGCGAGGTTAGGCGAAGAATCCTATAGGGGTGCAGAGCTTGCCAGGATCGAGAGGAACGCCCAAGGAGGCGTCTGGGGAAAACAGGTCGAGTACGTGGTGGCTGACGCACCAGATACGAACGCTGCCAGGTCCGAGGCAGAGCGGTTGATCACGAGGTCCAATATGAAGCTCCTCTTGGGCACTTATTCGAGTTCTTTGGCATATGTAGCTACAGAAGTTGCAGAGCGCAACAGGGTGCCCTTCTTCGAGTTCGGCGCCATATCCGACCCCATTACAGAGCGAGGATTCAAATACACTTTCAGGACCTGTGCTCCCGCCTCCGGCTTTGGGACGATAGCCGTCAGGGTCATAGCGGAACTGGCAGCGCCGAAGATGGGCATGACGCCTAAAGACATTAAACTCGCCATAGTTTACGAGGATTCCCTCTACGGCACAACCTGCGCCAAGTACGCCAAGGCCGAAGCGGAAAGGGTTGGCATGCCCGTTGTAGCCAATGAGCCATACAGTGCTAAGACTAACGACCTTTCGCCGGTTATCCTCAAGCTCAAGGCTGCAAACCCGGATGCGGTGATTCATACCGCCTACATCGCCGATGCGATCCTCTTCTCGAGACAGGCTAAAGAGCTCGACTTTGACGTGAAGGCCTACGTAGGGCAGGGCGGAGGCCATTCTATGTTGGATTGGGCTAAGGCGATCGGCGATGTCTCTGGTTTTTTAAACGTGGATTTCCCCCAATTCAAGATCAATAAGGCCTATACACCGGGGTTGGATGAGTTCATTAAGCTTTACGAAGACACGTATAAAGAACCCCCTCACTCGGGCCATTCGCTGGTCAACTACTTCGGGGCTAAAGTGATGTTCGACGCCATGGAAAAGGCTGGTAGCCTCGATGCCGATAAAATAAGGGAGGCTGCCATTTCTCTTGATGTGCCGGAGGGACAGACCTGCACCGGGTGGGGAGTCAAGTTCGACCCCAAGACCGGGCAGAACGTAAGAGCTTTGCCTTACGGCCTGATGTGGACCAAGGATCAAGAGCAGGTGACGATTTATCCTCCGGAGGCTGCGGTGGCTGAGATTATCGTCCCCATGCCCACTTGGCGTGAACGGGGGCAGTAGCCTTGCCTATCGCTTGGAGTGGATGAAATAGGCCCCGCATCCTTTTACGACACACCTGTAAGGGATGCGGGGCTTCTGTGATATCTTTGCGAAGAGGTGGCCACTTTGATAAGCTATACATTTATTCAAGTTTTGATCTCCGGCGTACTGCTCGGGGGCATTTATGCCCTCATAAGTATAGGTCTCACCTTAATATTTGGCGTCATAAAGGTAATCAATTTTGCCCACGGCGAGTTCCTGATGCTCGCCATGTATTTTGCCTACTGGATGTGGCATTATTGGGGAGTGGATCCATACGCCTCTGTCATTGTGCTCGCCGCGCTCCTTTTCCTCATAGGAGCGGCCACTCAAAGAGGAATAATCCAGCCGCTGTTGAGGTCGCCTGCATCTATGCAGATATTTGCCACCGTTGGGCTTTCCGTAACGTTGCAGAATGTGGCGCTATTTTTATGGAAGGCCGACTACAGGACGATTCAAACGGCTTATCAGGCCTCAAAAATAACCATTGGTGAGCTCGCTATAGGTTACCCTCGCCTCGTGGCCTTTGTCGGAGCTACGGCCATGACAATCATCATATTTTGGTTCCTCAAAAACACATTCACCGGCAGGGCTATAAGGGCTATAGCCCAGGATAGGATGGCGGCGATGCTCGTGGGGGTCAACCAAAAAAGGATGTATATGCTCGCCTTCGGCCTCGGCTCGGCATGCGTCGGAGTGGCCGGCGGACTGCTCATGCCCATATATTACGTCTTTCCCACCGTAGGCACGTATTTTTCGCTCACCGCCTTTGTGGTGGTCGTGTTGGGCGGCATGGGCGATATAAGGGGAGCATGGATAGGAGGCATCATAATAGGCCTTGTGGAGGCTATAAGCGGCTTCTATGTGCCAGCCCTGAAGGAGGCCGTGTATTTCGCCATATTCATTTTGATACTTCTGTTCAGGCCTTCGGGTATCCTTGGGCTGGGGCGCGGTTTTGAGGAGGTCGCTCAGGAATGAAGAGGTGGGTATGGAGCCTGTTTATTTTGGCTTTGCTTTCTGCATTGCCTTTGGTGGTGGAGACCCAGTTTTATCTCCACATCTTCATATTGACCTTCCTCTACGCCTCCTTTGCCAACTCGTGGAACCTCATCGGCGGGTATGCGGGGCAGCTATCGTTGGGACACGCTGCGTTTTTTGGGATAGGCGCCTATGCCTGCGCCATAGGGAGCGTCAAATTCGGCATTTCCCCCTTCATCGGGCTTGCGATAGGCGTAATAATAGCGGTCCTCGTGTCAGCGGCGATAGGCTACCCTTGTTTCAGGCTTAGGGGGCCCTTTTACACGCTTTCTACCATCGCCTTTGCCGAGGTGGTTAGGCTTTTGACTCTTTACTGGAGGGATTTGACCGAAGGAGCCGTGGGCATATTGATACCGTTCAAGCCTGGCGTTGCCAACCTGATCTTTTCGGGCAAAGTCCCATACTACTATATAGGTCTGGCCATGATGGCCCTCTCGACATTTCTCTGCTATCACGTGGAAAGATCAAGGTTCGGCTATTACTTGGTGGCCGTGAGGGAGGATGAGGATGCGGCGGAAGCGTGCGGTATACGTAGCGCGCGATACAAACTCTACGCCGCGATGATTAGCGCTGCGATTGCAGCCGTCTGCGGAGTTTTTTATGTGCAGTATATGCTCTTCATAGACCCAGAGGGCGTATTCAACCTCAACGTCTCCATCCAAGCTGCCCTTATGACGATCATCGGCGGAGCGGGGACGTGGCTTGGCCCCGTCGTAGGAGCTGCCCTACTCATCCCCTTGGGAGAGTTTTTGCGCGGTTGGTTGGGCGGGGCCGCCAGAGGGTTGCACATGGCCTTTTATGGCATCGTTCTCATCGTGGTAGTGATGGTTATACCCCAGGGGATAGTTGTCACCGTAAAGAACTTGCTTAAGACTAAGGCTACCCGTAAGGTTGAGGAGGAGAGAAGATGAGGCGGAACGTGCTTGAGGTAAAAGACCTCACCAGGCGTTTCGGCGGCTTGGTGGCCGTCGATGGCGTAAGTTTTCAGATAGCCGAAGGGGAACTTATGGGCCTCATCGGCCCGAACGGCGCTGGAAAGACCACAATATTCAACCTCATATCTGGGCACCTCCTCCCCACCTCTGGCAGTATTCGCTTTTTAGATATGGACATAACGCATCTTAAGCCACCGGCTGCGCGCTGTTTGGCCGGAATAGGCAGGACCTTCCAAATAGTCAAACCCTTTGGAGGCCTGACGGTCTGGGACAACGTTACCATAGGAGCTCTTGCACGGCATCCTGATATGGGCGAAGCCAGAGAGAGAGCAAGGCAGATGCTCGAGTTTGTAGGACTGTGGGGGTATAAAGAAGTTGCGGCGCGTAGCCTCACCCTCCCCGGCAGGAAAAGGCTTGAGATGGCCAGGGCGATGGCTACGGAGCCCAAACTATTGCTTTTGGACGAGGTCATGGCGGGGCTTACGCCGACCGAGATCTCAGAGGTACTCCCCATGATCAGGCGCTTCGCAGAAGAGTTCAACGTGGCCATCATCGTGGTGGAGCATGTGATGGCTGCGGTTATGCGGCTTTGTGAGTGGATAGTGGTGATCCATCATGGCAAAAAAATCTCCGAAGGCACTCCCAAAGAGGTTACTAAAGACCCTAAAGTCATAGAGGCCTATCTCGGCGAAGAAGCGTTTATAGCGTGAGGATTTGGGGGCGATAGAGCGTGATCTCTGTTAAAGAATTAGATGCCGGCTACGGGGACATACAAGTGCTTCGAGGCGTCTCTTTGGAAATAAACGAAGGTGAGATCGTAAGTCTCGTGGGGGCCAACGCTGCCGGCAAGAGCACCATGGTGAAGGCCTTGAGCGGCATTATAAAGCCATGGCGCGGCCAGGTTTTGTTCGATGGTGTTAGGGTTGATACCCTCGAGCCTCACGAGATCGCAGAGTTGGGGATCGTCCAGGTGCCCGAAGGCAGAAGACTCTTTCCCCAAATGAGCGTGCTGGAGAATCTGCTTCTGGGCGCATATACGCCCAGGGCGAGGAGGGATTACGAAAAGACGCTCAGAGATATCTTTGAGATGTTCCCCATTCTCAAAGAAAGACAAAACCAGCTGGCCGGTTCTCTCTCTGGCGGGGAACAGCAGATGTGCGCCATAGGCAGAGGGCTAATGGCCAAGCCCAAGCTTTTGATGCTGGACGAGCCTTCTTTGGGGCTTGCTCCTATCTTGGTAGCTCAAGTTTTGAACATGGTGAAGGCTATAAGAGAGCAGGGGGTCACCGTGTTGTTGGTGGAGCAAAACGTAAGACAGTCGCTCGCCTTGGCCGACCGAGGTTACGTCCTCGAAAACGGCAGAATAGTAATGGAAGGACCTTCGGCGGCGCTCCTCGCCGATGACCGCTTGAGACAGGCCTACCTCGGCATGTAGTGGCGCCGGGTTCGGTTCATCACTCGTTTCTAAGGCTATAATAGCCAGCGATCGGCAAAAGAAGGCGTCATCAATCAAACTGGTAACGGGCTAATAGTGCCACATTATGCCATTCAGCCCATGCCAACGTGTCCCTCTATGCACCAGATAAAAGGCAGAGCCGTCTATGATCGATGAAGGGATGAAGGCATTTGCTTGACTGAACGTATTACTTCGGTTGCGCCATATTGATACATCTTTTCCGATAGACAAAGGCATATTTTTTCGCGGCCTCGGCCACATCATCTAAGTCTATAAAGAAGCCTTGTGGGAAAAGCGCTTCCCAACCATAGGGAGGCTCGTTCGCCCAATTTATTAGCCCTAAGGTTTTCAATATTTCGAGCTGGTTTGCTATGATTTCGTTGTAAGCCCTCGTTATCTCGGCTATCCTTTCTATAGTATGGTCAAGAGATTCCGCTGCGGCCTCGTGCAAAAAGTTCGTACCATCTAAAAACTCATCGGCCAAGGACAAAATAGCCATTTTCATACCTGTGTAGTTCGCAAAAGCGTAAAAGACCATCTCACGCAGTGTGGCTATTAGCTCCCTGACAGGTTGGTCTCCCGGGAGGCATGGATTTACATACCACCCGTCTTCAATCCCCTTTCTTTTTGCATAAAAAGGCATGACAGGAGTAGAAAGCTGCATTCGAGTTACCATTAAGTTAAGCCCTTCGCGCAGTTCCTGAAGGCGAATCGCCTCTTCTTGCGATTCCAATATATGAATTTCGTCGGGTTCGATTTCGTTGGCGATGTCGAAAACTTCGAAGCCTGCCAATTTTACTGATCCCGCTTCGTCATCTTTTTGCTCTTCAAACCACTTGTTCCATGACCTTACCGTTATGCCCTCTTCTATCTCGAGGTCCTCTTCGCCGAATAGGCAGTCTTCTTGGCTGAGATAGTCGCTTAAAGATACATAAGTCCTCCCGTCTATTACGCGCTCTTTTAGAGCGATGGACGAAAGGCGTCTTCTTACATCCCATAAGATCTCATATTGCTTTTGCTTATCCAGAATTTTTAGTTCATCATCATCATCTATTTCCTCTTCTTCCTCTTCTTCCTCCTCTTCTTCTTCATCTTCATCTTCATCTTCATCATCATCATCTTCATTTTCTTCTTCGTCGTATCTTTCTTCGCCTACATCCTCATCCTCGCCCTCATCCTCACATTCACTCTCACCTTCACTCTCACCCTTTTCCGGTTCTATTATGATCGGCCAAGCGACGGAGTTGTCTTCCAGGCGAAGCGCTTCGTATCCCATATTTAGAATGGTTTTATACCACTCAAGCAACTCCAGGGCCTCTTTGTCTATCCATTCTCTTTCAACTAATGGAATGCTTGTCATAAAATTGTTAGGGGGATCTTTGGGTGTTAAAAGATTTTCTTTTTCAAGCACATTGACCTCAGAGAGCGACTCGATCTCTTTTGCCAAAGTTTCTACGGCCATGTCGAATTCTTCGTTTCTTACGTCCGCGAGGCCATGAGTGAAGTCTTTACCTTCTAAAAAATCGCTAAAGGCCTCAGGAGATTCAAAAGCCGAGCGCGCTTCTTCCATTTCTTCTTTTAAATCCTCATCTATTTCTGCTTCTTCTGATGAATTCAATGGATACAGCAAGCGAAGCCACGCCGCTGGTATTTCTTTCTTGCCCTGTGATATGAAATGTTCTTTAACCATAAACGGCAATATCTCGTTTTTTATTTCGCTCCAAGACTTTACTGCATGTTCGTCGAGGCTTAAGAATAACTCAGTCATCTCTTGAGATAATGGGTAGGGCATTTCCCTTAATCCTAAGGCTACTGCCCTTGCAGAGTCATCTATAGACATGGCCGCAGCGATCCTTTTAAATTTTTCTAACAATAATTCTGTTTCAATGATCATCTCTCTCTGTTTGTTATCAACCTCGTCGTTTATGCTGTAAATTAAAAGGCCCACAAATTCGATTTGAGGCTTCAGTTCATTGAAGGCTTGCTTTACAGCTTTCGGCCCTTTGCCTTTGTGCTCCTTTACGAGCACTTTTATAACCCTTTCTGCGAGCCCTTCTACAGGAGAGCCTGCCTCTTCGCTTTCTTCGCCCTGGCGTAATAATGCGTCTTCAAGCCAACTTTTAACGGCTTCTTTGACCACAGGAGATATGTTTTTGATCTCGGTAGACATCTTGGCTTTACCCAAGGGACTTCCTCCCCTTCCGGCGGTTTCGATTTTGTTCCCTATTGTAAAACTTTTCCAGTTGAGATACAAATGACGAGGCAAGTTGACCTGATAAAGGAGATGGAGTTATGGAACGCAATGTCGCATTAAAAGAGCGGGCCGCTGAGCCGTATGCGATCGAGGTTTCACCGGACGTCGCGCTCACCCTCTTGGATCTGCCTGTGGATATGGAGGGGTTTCATCATTTCATAGGCATATGGCTGGTCCAAGATTGGCATTTAGGCAAAACACTTCTCGTAGATGTGGGGCCCGCCTCAGCATCGCCCCTGCTTCTGGAACGGCTTTCGGATCTGGGCGTTCGCGCGGTCGACTTTTTGCTTTTGACCCACGTGCATATCGACCATGCTGGAGGGGTCGGACATCTGGCGAAGGCCTTCCCCGGCCTCAAGGTGATTGCTCCCGAAAAGGGAAAGCGCCACCTGGTCGACCCTTCTGCCCTTTGGGAGGGGAGTTTGAAGACCTTGGGAAAGGTGGCTGAAATCTACGGCAAGATGATACCGTTGCCGGGAGACCGCCTCATAGAAGGCTTGGATGAAGTTACATCGATAGACACGCCGGGGCATGCCCCTTATCATAACTCTTATGTTTATGCCGCCTCTGGGTGCAAAATCCTCTTCCCAGGCGAGGCGGCCGGCGTGTTTCTGCCTAAGGGTTTAGCATATCCGGATGGGTCGTCAGCCGGCTTTCCCTACATCCGCCCGGCCACGCCGCCCAAGTTTTTCTTTGATGTCACATTGGAATCGCTGAAGAAAGTCGAAGCCGTGGACGCTGAGTGGATATGCTATCCCCATTTCGGCCCCTCTCACGAGCCGGAAAACCTCCTGCGCCTTCATGAAGGGCAACTCTTTCGGTTTAAAGATGCCACACTTCGTGCGGTGAAAGAAGGCGCAGGAGAGGGAGAAGAGGCGGTCGATATCATCTTATCGAGGCTGCTCGAGGAAGACCCCTTACTCTCCGAGTTTGCGCGCCTACCGGAAGACATCCGCTCGAGAGAGCGCTTCTTCTTGCAAAACAGCATAAGGGGCTTCCTCGATTACGTCCAAAGGGAAGGGCTGAAGGCTTAGCGCCAAAGGCCCTTCGGACTCTTTAAGGTCAAGCCTTAACGGCTGCCTCTTGTAAGATTCGTGCGGCCCTCACCTGATTGAATATGCCACAGGGGCATAGGACGGCGAGTTCCTCGGCTGCTTTTTCTGCGGACTTCCTGCCCTTTTTGACCTCTTCCATTTTCTTTCGCACGAGGTTGGCGGCGATCATGTGGTGGCCGCACATAGAGGTTATGGCGAGCACATCCTCCTCTGGGAGGAGGTCCTTCTTGCCCCAAACGCCCAAAGAGTAGTTTATGGTGTGAGGAGTGAGGGCTGCCTCCTCGCACGACGGCAGGACCTCATCCAAAAGACCACTTATGATGACCGAAAGGCCTAAGTCCGCCTCTTTCATCTCCTTCAAGAATTCAACCACCTGTTCTCTCTTGGTGAAGACGCCCCTGATGCGCGATTGCCTTGAGAGGTTGGTCGCTATTTCGTTCGCCGGGCATTTCAGCTTGCAGCCTATTTTGATGTCTCCCCAGTTTTCTGAGCCGCACTTTTCCGCTATGGCTATAGCGCGGCGCGCCTTCTCCTCGAAGTCAGCATCGTTTATCCCCTTCGACTGATAGATGAACCATACGAAGTCATTTCGTTGGGATTCTATGCTTCCGAACCTATGCAGTGAGTGCGTCATCTTCGTCTACCTCCTACTATTATGGAATGAGAGGCCTGCCCAGCCCTACGTTTACCTTGCCCCTGAAGGGCTTCGGTATGCCCAACTTCTCCAAGGTCTCGAAGAAGAAAGAGGCTTCCTCCTGCTCCGCACGCGAGACTATTCCCAGGCAAAAGGTGGTCTCTATCTCTTTTTCTACGCGCCGTAAAGCCATTAAGACGTCGGGCAGTTTCTCCTTCGGGCATTTCCCCTCTATGATCACTGAGAGGACGTTCGTGTCCAAGGCCTCATCCACGAGCTTGCCGGTCTTTATGTCGGTCATGAGCGTAGCCAGCGGTGTGGTTTCCGGACCCTCGAGCACAACTCCAGCTTGCGCTACAGCCATCGCCACCTTTTCGGCATCTCGCAGGCGACAGCCTATGCCGGGGCGTCCCATGTCTATGCAGATGCCGAACTCTCCCCTTCCGTATCGCCCGGTCACGTCGTTAGTCTTAGCCTCTTCGGTGCCCCTACCTGGAACGCCCGTCCCTTCGCTCGTGACCGTAGGGTCCGAGATGACGTGTTGAAATTGCTTCATGAAGTTATCGAGGTTGCTCTCTTCGATGGCACCGACGGGGCACACGTTATTTCTTATGCACACGTAGCAATTCGTGCAAACCTCTTCATCCACATACACTTTCCTTTCTTCTGCCTCTTTTTTGAAGGCTTCGACTGGGCAGTAAGGTATACAGGTCGCACATCCCACGCAGAGTTTCCGGTTGATCTGAACCAATGCGATCCCTCCATAGAGTTATTTAGATTGTTATCTTTTACTTCATATGAGCAAGAGCTGCAGCACATGCATTTTGCAAGTGCTCCTTTAAAAGGCGATCCGCCTCTTCTGCCTTTTTCTCTTTTATCGCCGCTATAATCTCTTTATGCTCAGCGAGAGCCGCCTCGGGCCTCCCTGGAAGATGGAGCGATTGAAAGCGGAAGCGCTGGATGTTGTCCTGCAAGGTCTTGAGCAAGGTGCATAGGATACGGCTCTTGCTGGCCTGCGCAATGGCGTCGTGAAAGAGGGCGTTGGATTGCACTACTCCGTCCAAGTCGCCGGAGGCTACGGTTTCCTCCATTCTTGAAATTGCTTCGTCCAGTTTTTGTATATCGTCTTCATCGGCATTTTCGATAGCCCACCTTGCCGCCAATCCTTCGAGTTCGGCCCTGATCGAGTAAAGTTGGACTATCTCCTCCTTGTCGGCCCTGGATACTACCACTCCTTTCCTGGGGATGCTGATGACGAAGCCTTCCGCCTCGAGCCTCCTGATGGCTTCCCTCACAGGGGTGCGGCTAACGCCCATCTCCTGTGCCAATGTTTGCTCGACGAGCTTTTCCCCGGGCTTGAAGTGTCCCTTTATGATGGCCTCTTTTATCTTTTCGAAGGCCGCCTCTCTCGCGTTCTTATAATCCCTGATCTTGAGGTCTATAATATCCACCTTTTTTCACCTACCCAGGATACAATATTCGCTATCTAAGTTTATTGTATCCACGCATGAGGTATCTGTCAATATAGCTTTATATGGTTTTGCTGATAATTAGGGGAATTTGGGATGAGTTTTTAGCTATCC
>LGFQ01000096.1 GCA_001508935.1 Synergistales bacterium 54_24 | reverse complement strand
TTTATGGTCGGTGCCGGCAGCCCCAGCTATTTTACTGGCCTCTTTAAGTCCATGAGCTGGTCGGTCATGGCTGTCATAGTAGTAGAGCCAAACATCGACCTATTGTTTTATCTTTTTGAGGAGGTTCAGGTATATAAGCTCCTTCCGCCGTTCATTCGCCTTGGCTTTGCGGTAAGCGACGAAGACGATCTTGTCTTGGAGCTTTTGGACACGACAGTTACGCCCTTAGGGACTTTTGCTGCAGGCGATGTTGGGCACGTCGTTCACAAAGGCGAGTGCGAAGACCCGAAACCTTTCGAGGAAATACTTGCAAAACTTAAAGAACGCATTTTGATAAACCTTCAAATGATAGGAAACTCCGTCGAAGACACTTTGCTTGGCTTAAGGCAGATGGCCCTTTCTTCACCGTGGATAGTCTTTGGCCCGAAATTAAGAACCCTAAGAGGGGCCTTCAAGGGAAGGCCCTCCGTGGTGGTCTCTGCAGGGCCTTCCTTGGATAAAAACTACGAGCTTCTTAAGGGCAAAGAAGACGAGCTTCTTATAATTGCCACAGATACCGTCCTTAGAAAGCTGCTTAAAAACGGCATCAAGCCCCATATCGTATGCGCCCTCGAAAGAGGCCTTGTCGTGCTCGACAAGCATTTCAGAGACGTCATAAGAGATTACAAAGAAGAGCTGAAAGACGTCTTGCTTATTGTCCAGTCGGTCTGCGTCCCCCAGATTGTCGGCACCTGGCCTGGCCCTAAAATCGTAATAGGAAAGGCAGGCTTGCCCCTTGACCACTGGGTGGTGGGCCAGCTTTTGGGAGGGGATGTCGTTCCTTCGGGGGCTTCCGTTGCTCACATGTGCATGAATGTAGCGGCCCTTTTGGGGTCGGACAAAATAGCCCTCATCGGGCAAGACCTTGCCTATGGCGAGGAAGGCACCACCCACAGCAGCGACACGGCATGGTCCAAGGAAAAATCGGGGGATGCAAAGGTCTCCGAAAGTGACCGCATCCTCGTGCCTGCGGCTTTGGGCGGGACCGTGGCCACCAATCGGATATGGCTGATGTTTCTGCGCATGTTTGAGCAGATGATACCTTCTTTGGCCGAAGCAGGCGTTCGGGTTTGCGACTGCACCGAAGGCGGCGCCCTGATAAGGGGCACGGAAGTCATGCCTTTTAAGGACTTTATAGCCGAATTTGCCTTTGGCCCGGAGAACGTTTTTGCGACGCCATCTCAAAAGATTTGCGAGATCAAGCCCGAAGACCTCATTGCATTGGCAGATGTTGCAATTAAAAACGTGGAGGACGGCATTAAGGGTTTTGCATTTTCGCTTGAGCTGCTGCAAAAGCTGGAAGAAGAAAAAAAGCGCGTCGTCTCCCCCGGCCTTCCGCCTGCAAGAAGGCAAAAGCTTGCCTACGAAGCCTCGGCCGTGATAGATGCCTTGCATGCCCAAAACAGGGTCCTGGAGTTTTTAGGCCAGACATACGCATACGCTACGCTTCTTGAGATCGTAAAAACCCGTACGCTTGAAAATATGGAGATGATAACGAGGTGGGAGAAGGCTCACAACGACCTCATCGCCGCTCACCGAGTTGCGGTCAACTTCACAATTCAGTGGCTGACATATATAAAAGACGCGATTCAAGGTTTTAAGGAAGCTGCCGAAAAAGATTTGCCCTTCGGGCTTGCTCCTGTTGACGAGAAAACCGCTCAAAGCCACCTTGAATCGCTGTTAAGTTTAGACAGCGAAGGCCACGGCGTTCGGGACGAAAATTTATATCAAAGGGATGCCGCGACAGAAGAAACAAATACGGACGATGATATCGCGAAATTTCGTAAATCTCTCATCGACAACCTCCTTGCCAGGTTCGATCCCTTGTCGGCAGATTGGCCTTACAAGCTGCTTTGGAAGCTTGCGCTTCATCTTGAAAGCGAAGGCAGGGCCGAAGAAGGGTGCGCATACATGCAAAAGGTCGCAAGCCTTTTGGAGGACAAGGAAATCGAAAGCAAGGAAGCGGCAGAGGTGCTTAAAACCTGGGCACGCCTGCTTTCTGCGCCTGACCTGTGCCGCCTGCCCCAGTTTGACATGACAAGGCTCATTTTAAGTAACGCTCTCCGTTATGCTCCTGATGACGGCGAGATCCAAAGGATGTGGCTGTCTTTGATCGAACAGGAACGTCAGACCTTCGAGGACATAAAGGAAATTGACCCCGAAAATCTAGCCGTAAGGTGGCGCAGGGAAAGGGCTGAGGTGGAAAGGCTACTTTCGCATGGTGAGACGTTTAGAGCGCTTCACAGAGCATGGAGCATGGTCGAGGCTTTTTGTGATACATTGCCTGACGAAAGCAGGACCTTGGCGCTTTGGTGTCTTTCTTCAATGAAAAAACTCGCAGACGCATCGGACAGAGAAGGCCCGGAAATCTCGATGTTTTTAAGACGCCTCCGCGACAGCTTAACGGTCATAGAAAAGCTAAAGGTACCCTTAGATCCTGCTTTGGCAGAAAAAATTTATTCGGGATTTGAATTAAAGTTTTTGTCGGCAAAGACCGAATAAGCTTATAAGGAGGTGATGAGCAACCCGGTAGATCAGGATGCGCTTTTTTCGAGTTCGGTAAGTTAGGTTAATCAAGCATCACGGTGCGGGTGGGGTAAGGATGCTCCGCTCGTGAAAATTTATCAAGGAGGGTGAAGTTATTATGAGAGTGTACCACAATATTCCTGCGTTATTTACCTACAATGCTTTAAACAGCACCAATGAATCCCTGCAGAAATCCATCAACAAGCTTTCGACGGGCTTAAGGATCAATACGGCCGCCGACGACGCTGCTGGCCTTGCAATAAGCGAGAAGATGAGGGCTCAGGTGAGAGGCCTCGACATGGCCGTAAGGAACGCCCAGGACGGCATATCGATGATCCAGACGGCAGAGGGTGCCTTAAACGAGACCCACTCGATCCTTCAGAGGATGAGGGAGCTGGCAGTACAGGCCGCAAACGACACGTTAACGGCAAACGACCGCCAGGTCATCCAGCTTGAAATCGACCAGCTTAAAGAAGAAGTGGACCGCATTGCCTCCACGACGCAGTTTAACAAGAAAAAATTGCTGGACGGTTCGGCCTCTGTGCTATGGTCTGCGGATAAGCTTGAGACCAAGGCCTTTGTACGAGGCAGCCTGCGCCAGGTTGACCAGTTCGGCCAAAAGGCGGCCGCCGAGGGCAACTTTAAGATCTCCATCAACGCCACTCCGGGCCAGGGACAGATCCAAAAAAGCGACGTCTTTAAGATAAAGCACGAGGACGTCATGATGAACGTGAGCGTAAACACGCTTGAAGGCGTTAATAGCGTCAGTATCGACGGTCTACCCGCCGGGAGTTATGCGCTTAATCTTGAAAGAGTAACTGCATCCATAGCTGCAACTGCGAACCTAGTGAGCCATTATGGTTTCAATGGCCTCGTAGTCTCAGGGGGTAACGCCAGCGCAAACGCCAATATACTCTTTGAGGTCGTTAATGTCGATGCCGTAGCGAAACAGGTAACGTTCCGGGGCGTTTCTTACGTATTGGACAAAGACGGCAATTTAACGAACTACGTAGATGAGAATATCGTCGTAGGAACTGCAGGCAAATCATATACGAATTTAGGTGTGACACTTGTTTTATCTGGGATTGGTACTACTATTACAGCCAGTGTAGGCAACAAACTTGTATATCAGGTAAATGCAGATGTAGCTGTAGACGACATAGCAGCGACGTGGGACTTTGAGGTTAATTCCGCGTGGCCTTTAGGCTGGAATGGCGCAGATTCGTTGGCATTTGCCTTTAACGCGACAGGTGTCGACAACAAGACCGTCCACTTCAGGACGTTCTACCTCAATACGACAAACGGTGTTACTTATGAGGGCGATATAAGCGCCCGTTTCGGTGCGCTGTCGAGCACTCTTTCGGCCGGAGAATCGGTAACGGGTGCCAGCTTTACTGCAGCCTATATTGGCCAGGTTGCTGCGGACGACGTCATGCTTCGTGACCTCGACCGCTTCTGGGATGCTAACGGGCGCTTCTTGCTTGAGGATCCCCAGACCATAACGCTCATTCAGGGCGACGGAACAAAGGCCTCCGTCACGCTATACGCCACGGACACGATCAGAAACGTGCAGGAAAAGCTCAACGCCGCGATCCGCGACCAGTTGGGCCAGGGCCAGTACGTGTCGAGCGATGCCGATAAGTTCGTAACCTATGTGTCTGAAGACGAGGAAGCAGCTAACACGCCCGAGGCACTTGCCGGGACCTTCGTCATCCGAAGCGTAGTTGCCGGGACGAACGGCGAAATATCCTTTGCCGGTGATGAAGACGTAATAAAGGCCTTGAGCTTGAGCGTAATCCAAAACTCCAAGGAAAACGAGTTCCGCGTGTCCGTACAGGATGCCCATAGCGGTGCTACCGTCGCCTCCAACACCAAAGTGACAGGCAACATGCTCATAGGCATAGTGCACCCGAACGTCGACGTCGAGTTTGACCCGATGGCCGATGTCTCCATCGCATGGAACGACAACACCAAGCAGTTTGAGCTTTCAGCCGAAACGACCACCTATGAAACTTATCTGCACTTGGCCGACAATTCCACTGTATATCAGATCGGTGCCAACGAAAGCGAAGACATGGGCATAGATATTGGCAACATGTCGTCTCGCGCTCTCGGCATCCACAGGGTGCTGGTAACCGACCGTGACTCGGCGTCCCGCTCCATAACGATCATAGACTCCGCCTTGGACAGGGTCTCCAACCAGAGGGCAAAGCTCGGCGCATATCAAAACAGGCTGGAGCACACCATTAATAACCTGAACACCGCTTCTCAGAACCTGACCGCTGCCGAAAGCCGCATCCGCGACCTCGACATGGCTCAGGAAATGATGAACTTCACGAAGCTGCAAATTTTGATGCAGGCCGGCAACGCGATGCTTGCCCAAGCAAACACCTTGCCTCAGGCCGTGCTGCAGCTGCTGCGGTAGTAGTTTAGCGTCAATGGCTGACGCAGTTTAAGCAATAATTTACAAATTTCGCAAGGGAGGAGGTCTCCTCCCTTGCGAAATAATTAAGATAAACTACCGCTTTAATTGAAGGAGGGGCGTGTTGTGAGCACAAGCGGCATCGGCAGGTTAAATTCTTTGCATCAAGGAGACAACTTGCCTCAAATAGCTGATACTAGCTTCGGGGATGCTATTTATAAAGAAGGCGTTAGTCCGAAGCTACTGCAAGCAAAAATCAATGACGAGACAGACCGGCAACAGTATTCTAAAGAGGACATCACATCCGCCATCCGTAAGGCCGAGCAGATGGCGATGATCTTCGACCGAAGCCTTAAATTCAAGTACATCGAAGAAGCCAACATCTATCAGGTCCACGTCATCGACCACGCCAACAACGA
>LGFQ01000095.1 GCA_001508935.1 Synergistales bacterium 54_24 | reverse complement strand
TTTTAATCGCTAAACCGGCGCTCCGGCTCTTTTCTTCTTTCCCGTGAGGACGTTGTAGGCGAGGGCTATGAGTACGATCGCCAGGATAAAGAGCAGCACGCCGAAGAATACGAGCGCGTAGTTTCCCTTGGCGACGTTGTCCCTGATGAGGAAGCCCAGGGCCGTCAGCGTCACGAGGAACATGAAGATCATGGGGAAGATGAGCATCTTGTTGTTTTTCCCCGCATTTGCGAGCCAGGCGGCCACGGCCAAAAGTGCCACTGCCGCCAAGAGCTGGTTGGCGGAACCGAACATCGGCCATATCACGGACCAGCTCGTGAAGGCGAGCCATACAGATATCACCACGGTGACTATTGACGCTACATACCTGTTAGCCAAAAAGCTGACTGTGGTGGCGGGCCTTGCCTCTGCAGCCTCAGCCGGAGATGGGGTTGTGGCTGTGGCGAAGAACTCCTGGAAAGCGAATCTACCGAGCCTCGTGGCCGTATCGAGCGTGGTCAAGGCGAAGGCCGAAACGGCTAAGGCCGTGAAGGTCTTCCCCACAGTGAGGCTTACTCCAAAGCTCGTCATGAACGTGGCAAGCCCGGTGGCGAAGACGTTTACAGGGCCTCCCTTCAACAGTGCACCGTAATTCTCTCTCGTTAGATATACCGCGGTCAGGGTCGCCAGTATCGCGAGGACGCCTTCGATGAGCATGCCGCCGTAGCCTATGACCCTGGTGTCCCCTTCTTTGTCCAACTGCTTGGCTGTCGTGCCGGAGGCCACGAGCGAATGGAAGCCCGATATAGCGCCACACGCTATTGTTATAAAGAGCATGGGGAAGAGATATTGGGTTCCAACCTTGAAGCTCGTTATGGCAGGCATTTGGATTCTGGGGTGATATAGAATCACGCCTATTACGCCCCCTAAGATCATGGCGTAGAGCAAAAAGGAGTTCAAGTAGTCCCTCGGTTGGAGCAGTAACCATACAGGTAGAATGGACGCTACGATAATATAAATCGAAAGTATGATCAACCACGTGGTTTTGGAAAGGTGAAGAGGCAGATAGACTCCTAATACCACGCACAGGAAGAGTATGACCACCCCTACGATAGTGCTTAAAAACAGCGGGGCGTTGCGCCTGTATATACCAAATCCGAATGCCATGGCGAGAGGTATGAACAAAAGCGATGCCGTAGCCGCCTGAGGCGTAGAGACGAAGGTAGCCGCCACGATGTTGGCGAAGGCCGCTATGATGAGCACGAGCGTGAGCCACGAGAAGAGCAAAAACAACCTCTTGGCGGCCGTGCCCACGTTAAGCTCTATTATCCCTCCTATGGACATGCCCTTGTGCCTTATCGATGCCAATAGTGACCCGAAATCGTGAACGGCGCCGAAGAATATATTGCCCAAGATGATCCAGAGCGTAACGGGTATCCAGCCGAAGGTCGCCGCCAAGATCGGCCCGTTGATAGGCCCAGCGCCGGCTATGGAAGCGAAATGGTGCCCCAACAGCACCGGTGCCTTGGCGGGCACATAGTCGACGCCGTCGTACATGGTATGCGCCGGCGTCTCGCGCGTTACGTCCAGCCCCCACTGCTTCGCAAGCCAGCCCGCGTAGTAGACGTAAGCCAAGGCAAAAAAGATTATCGAAATCACCAACAGTAAAATTCCACTCATTCCTACTCCACCTCCCTTTTGGATATATTGCCGCTACATACCGCCGCTTCGCTGATCTTGAAGTCATCGATCACCTGCCTTCCTCTTCCGTTTGCGGCGACGCTGCCGGTAGACAGGTCCACGGCTAAAAGCCTCACCTCTTGCCACCCCCTGAGGCCGAAGGCGTGATACTTGACATGTTTGAACTTTTTGACGAACTGCTTCACGCCTTCCTCTATGGGGTTTTCCGATATAGCCGCGCCGGTTACGATTGTGCACATATGCTCCTCATTGGGCCTCGCCCTGCGGCGCACCTCTCCGACGAGCCACTGGGCAAAGCGCTCAGCCTCCTCCAATGAAAACCTATCATAGCACTTGATCATGCGGTATTCGTGGGCTTCATAGGCATCCATCACCATCGTGAGGAGATGACGTTCGGTCCTCGCATGAAATTCGGCGACTATATCGAACAGTTGATCCCCGACCCTGCGATCCCTGAAGACGTCGAAATATAGTGTATGCTTTTTCTCTAATACCCTCAGGTATTGCTCTTTGTCCATTGCTTTCACCGACTGGTAGTATAACATATAATGACTAACTATTCCATATTTTGACTCATTTTTCTATGCGGGGAGGTCGATCGTATGGAAGGTTTTTTGCTTTCGATACCCATGGCTGGCAGTATCGTAAACGCCCTTTCGGTCGTCGTCGGGAGCCTGATAGGCCTTGCCGTCCGCTCAAGACTCCCGATGCGCTATTCGAACATAGCCTTTCAGGCCATAGGGCTTTTTACCCTGTATCTCGGCGTCCAGATGGCTTCAAACACCAGGAACGTCCTCATCTTGATATTCAGCCTCGTCGTGGGTTCTATCCTGGGCGAATTTCTGACCCTCGAAGAGCGGGTCAACGGGGCGGCCGAAGGCCTCAAGCGGCGCCTGAACGTCGGCGAGAGCAGCTTCGTCGAGGGTTTCATGACCGCCTTTTTGCTCTTTTGCATGGGCTCCATGACGATATTGGGGGCCTTTGAGGAGGGGTTGGGCGGCTATCCTCGCCTGCTCTTTGCCAAGTCATTTTTGGACGGGGTTTCCTCCATAGCCCTGTCGGCCTCTCTGGGCGTTGGCGTGATATTTTCCGCCGTCCCGCTCTTCGTTTACCAAGGCGGGTTGACGCTGTTTGCCCATGCGCTGCGCGCCCTCCTTTCTGAAGCGGTGGTCGCCGAAATTACAGCAGCGGGCGGCATAATGCTGTTGGGTTTGGGCCTTTCGATTTTGGAGGTAAAGCGCCTGCGCGTCACAAACATGTTGCCGAGCCTATTGGTGGCGGCGCTGTTGGGATTGGCCCTGCTCAATTAAAACGTGCGTCTATCAACGGCCGAGGCAAGCCGTCCTCAGAACGGTATTTTTTTAAAGTTAATCAAAGTCGACCGTGTCTGCTATAATAAAAGCAACAAGAAACTATGGGGAGGGAACGAATGATGAGGAAGTTTCGCTGCCTCACCTGCAAACATGAGTTTGAATTGGAAGAAGCACCGGCCGTTCTCAAGTGTCCAAAATGCTTGAACCGCTTTGTGGAGCTGGTTTCTGGGGAGCCACTCAAGGGTAAACCTTGGAGCAGCAAGACCTACAGCGTTAAGAAGTAGTGCGTGTAGCGGCCTTTATCTCGCCTATACCGTCGCAGACCCTCAGACCTAAGGGGACCTTGACATGGTTTTTGGGACTCTCGCTGTTGGGGTTGCGTTGGAAGCGGTGAGGAAAGGTTGCGAAGTGTCAGCTTGAAACTAAAAGAGGCAGGCCCTTCTTTCAGCCTGCCTCTTGGATTTTCTTGGTAGCCCCAAGGGGATTTGAACCCCTGTTGCCGGACTGAGAACCCGGAGTCCTAGACCACTAGACGATGGGGCCTCCACTTTTTGGCTGGGGGAGGTGGACTCGAACCACCATTGCGTGATCCAGAGTCACGTGTCCTGCCAATTAGACGATCCCCCATTGGCGAGGATGATAATAACACGAGATCTTTTTTCGCGCAAGGCCCAAACGGTGCCCGGGTTTGAGGCATAATTTGCTCTCTTTGTGTTATATTGAAATCCCTTTTGACAACGTCTTCAAAAGGATATAAAAATTTAGGCGTTACAAGCCGAGATAAAGGGGGAAAAGAAGCGATGAATTGCGGCATTCCTGTAACTAAAGATACGTATTGGGTCGGCGTCAACGATCGCCAGACCGACCTCTTCGAATCCATATGGCCACTGCCCAGGGGGGTTTCTTATAACGCATACCTGGTGGCGGACGAAAAGGTGGCCCTCATAGATACGGTGAAAAACTGCTACGAGGCGGACCTCATAGGGAAGATCCAAGGCATATTGGGGAAGGATCGCGGCGTAGACTATCTGATCGTAAACCACATGGAACCCGACCATTCCGGGGCCATCAAGGTGCTCAAGGGTTTTTTCCCTCAAATGAAGATCGTGGGCAATGCTCAGACGAAGGAGTTTTTGAAGAGCTTCTATGCCGTAGACGATAGCGATATCCTGGTCTTTAAAGACGGGGAGGGCTTGGACCTCGGAACGCACAAACTCTCCTTTCATCTCATCCCCATGGTACACTGGCCCGAAACCATGGTCACCTTCGACTGGGCGACCGGCGTCGCTTTTACGTGCGACGCCTTCGGCGGCTTTGGGACGCTCGACGGCGGCATCTTCGACGACGAGGTCGATATGGGCTATTACGAGGGCGAGATCTTGCGCTACTTCTCCAACATCGTCGGCAGATACGCCCCTCAGGTGGAGAAGGCGATCCAGAAATTGAAGGGTTTGGATTATAAGATTATCGCCCCCTCTCACGGGCCTATACACCGCAAAAACCCGAACTATATCGTTGAACAATACGCGAGGTGGAGTCGCCACGAAACTGACTGCGGTGCCGTAATAGCCTTCGGTTCCATGTACGGCAACACGCAGAAGGTGGCCGAACAAGTTGCTCGAGCGCTCTCGGCTGAGGGGATAGAGCATATCGTCCTCCACGATACATCTCGGAGCCATCCGTCTTTTATAGTGAGGGACATATGGCGGTATAGCGGCCTCGTATTGGCAGCTTGCACGTACAACATGATCCTTTTCCCACCCGTGCAAACGCTCGTCGAACATTTGAAGAACAAAAACATGAAAAATCGCATCCTCGGAGTCTGTGCCTCCTACAGCTGGAGCAAAGGCGTAGCGCTTAAAGCCTTGAAGGAGCTTGCCGCATCCGGCGGATGGGAGCTCTTAGAGCCGCAGGCGGAGGTGAAATCCTCCCCCACGCCGGAAGACCTAAAGTTGTGCGACCAGTTGGGCAAAAACCTGGCGCAACGCCTTAAGGCATGCCAATCTGCTGCCGGTTAGCGTTGGCCTTGACCTGCGACGTATAAATGTGGTAGAAAATGTGCGAAGAGCGCGCATTCGGTGAGGTTGTATTTGGGGCGTAGCCAAGCTGGCAAGGCAGCGGACTTTGGATCCGCGATTCGCAGGTTCGAATCCTGCCGCCCCAGCCACTTATTGAGAGATAGAGGGGAAGCCTAACGCTTCCCCCATTTTATTGCGCTTTGCGCGGTACTTTTAAAAATTGTGCCGCGAAGCGCGGGTTAGCGTGTAAACTTATTGTGTGGACTTGTGGCGTGAATTTAAGAAAATGGGGGGAGAAAGGCGCAAATGGGGAGGGTAGGTGCTCTTGTCCTGGCTGCTGGCAAGGGGACGCGCATGAAAGGAAGCTTTAGCAAGGTGATGCTCCCGGTATTGGGAGAGCCCATGATTTATTATCCCTTGAGGGCCCTCAGCGAGGCCGGCATAAAGGACATAGCTGTCGTAGT
>LGFQ01000016.1 GCA_001508935.1 Synergistales bacterium 54_24 | reverse complement strand
GCGTTGTTCGCCCGCGTCGGTGGCGGCATTTACACGAAGGCTGCGGATGTGGGAGCTGACCTGGTGGGCAAGGTGGAGGCAGGCATTCCAGAAGACGACCCAAGGAATCCGGCCGTCATAGCGGATAACGTGGGCGACAACGTGGGTGACATAGCCGGAATGGGGGCCGATCTGTTCGAGTCATACGTGAACTCCATCATAGCTGCTATGGCTCTCGGCATGGTCGCTTTTGGTCCCACGGGAGTGGCGTATCCGCTGTTGCTCGCCGGAAGCGGCATCGTCTCCGCCGTGTTGGGCACGTTTTTCGTCCGGGTGAAGGAGGGCGGCGACCCTCAGTTCGCCTTGAGGAAGGGAACGATAGCCACCGGATTATTTATGATGATCGGCGCGTTCCTCGTCACGCGGGCCCTTTTTGGCGATATCGCCCTCTTTTGGTCTGTCTTGGGAGGGGTAATCTTAGGCGTGGCGATAGGGTATGTCACGGAGTTCTACACTTCTATAGGTTCAAAATCGGTGCGTCAGATCGCTGAATCGGCTGTCACGGGTCACGCCACCAACATCCTATCGGGCATCTCTGTAGGCATGATGTCCACGGCGGTGCCGGTATTGCTCATATGCGCAGCGGTGCTGATAGGTTACAAATTCGGCGGACTTTACGGCATTGCATGCTCTGCTGTGGGAATGCTCTCGATGACCGGGATGACCTTGTCTGTGGACGCCTATGGCCCCATCGCGGACAATGCTGGGGGTATAGCCGAAATGAGCAAACTGCCTCCCACGGTGCGTCAGGTCACAGACAGGTTGGATGCCGTCGGCAACACCACTGCAGCCATAGGAAAGGGATTGGCGATAGGGTCAGCCGCATTGACGGCCTTGGCGCTCTTTGCGACTTACGCCACTGCAGTGCGGCTCGATCATATAGATCTCATCAACCACACGGTAATGGTGGGTCTCTTTATAGGTGGTATGTTGCCATTTCTATTTTCTTCTATGGCGATCATGGCCGTTGGAAGGGCTGCCCAGTCGATGATCGACGAGGTGCGCCGTCAGTTTAGGGAAATCACGGGCCTCATGGAAGGCAATGCTCGGCCAGAATACGAGCGGTGTATAGATATATCGACCGCCGCAGCGCTGAGGGAAATGTTAGTGCCTGGTCTTATGGCTGTGGTGGCTCCTATAGCCGTAGGGCTGCTTTTGGGTCCTGGGGCGCTTGGTGGGCTGTTGGGAGGATCCATAGTTACAGGGGTGATGTTGGCCATATCTATGGCCAATGCCGGCGGCGCTTGGGATAATGCCAAAAAATACATCGAGGAAGGGCACCTCGGCGGCAAGGGGACGCCATCTCACGCGGCGGCAGTGGTGGGCGACACTGTGGGCGATCCGTTCAAAGATACGGCAGGTCCAAGCCTCAATATCCTTATCAAGCTCATGTCCGTTATAGCCGTGGTTTTGGCGCCGCTTCTGTGAGCGCGGAGCATTGAAACAGGTGCGGGGTAAAGACTAACGCCTCGCTTGGTGAAGTGCCGGATAAGCTAAGACTTTATCCGGCACTTGTGCACCTTTCGACACGGTTAAAAACCGTATATGCGAGGTGCACATCCAGCAGTAGGGGATGTATATATGGATCGCGATGTGATCGGAGAGATTAAGAAGCGCTTGGATATAGTGGACCTCATTGGGGATTATGTCCAACTGCGCAAGGTGGGCAGGAACTACAGGGCTCTCTGTCCGTTTCATACTGAAAAGACCCCCTCTTTTTATGTGTCGCCGGAGCGGCAGACGTATCATTGTTTCGGCTGCGGAAAAGGGGGAGATGCATTCACCTTCTTTATGGAGATAGAAGGAGTATCGTTTCCTCAAGCCTTGGAGCGCCTGGCCAAGCGGGCAGGCGTGACTTTGTCCAAGAGTGCCCGCCCCAAAGCCGAGGGAGACCTTTCAGAGGTAATGGAGTTGGCCCTGAAATTTTATAGGGATGCGCTCCATAGCCCTTCCGGTGAGGTCGCGAGATCTTACCTGAAGCATAGGGAACTTCCTCCCGAGGTGTGGGAGACCTTTGAGCTCGGTTGGGCTCCACCCTCATGGGATTATCTGTGGCAATCCCTTCAAAGGCATGGCGTGACCTTCGAACTCGCTGAAAGATGTGGATTGGTGCTCATGGGTTCGAGGAGCCCATATGATCGCTTTCGTGGTCGGGTAATGTTTCCGGTTCGGGACGTCTCCGGCAAGCTTGTGGCATTTGGAGGCAGGCTTGTGGTGGGCGAGGGGGCGAAGTACATCAATAGCCCCGAGAGCGAGCTGTTTCAAAAGAGAAACTGTCTCTACCTCTTAGAGCGCGCCAAGAAGTCTATACGCCAACGTGGGCGTTCGATCCTCGTGGAGGGTTATACAGATGCCATAAGGCTGCACCTCTCGGGTTATCCCGAAGCTGTTGCCTCCCTTGGCACTTCGCTCACAGAGGATCAAGCCAAACTCCTCCAACGCTTCGCTGGTCGTTGTTGTATATGTTACGATGCAGATACATCGGGGCAGGAAGCCTCGTTGAGGGGCATGTATATCCTCCAGAGGGAGGGGCTCCAGGTCAGCGTGGTCATCCTCCCTCGAGATGTTGACCCCGATCAATTACTGCTTCAAGAAAATGGAGATAAAGTCTTTGGGGAGGCTTTAGACCATGCCGTGCCGCTTCCCCTTTATCACTTAGAGATCAGACGGTCCCAGTTGGAGGATCCCGGCTCTCGCCATAAAGCTATTTTGGAGCTGCTCGAGGGCCTTGCGGAGCTTTCTCCCTTCGATGTGGCTCCATATATTTCAAACCTGAGCATCGCCTTGGGCGTCTTGCCTGGGGAACTCAACGAGCAGATCGCAGAGATCAGGAGCAGAAAGAGGGCCGCAAAAGAAGATAAAAGCGCCCGTTCCAGCGTATATATAAATGGGATAGGGAAGAAATCGGTGGGCAAGACGATAGATCCGATAGAGGCAGCTGTAGCTCATGTGCTGTGGAACGATGCCCGAAGGCGGGTTGAGGCGCCGCCGGAAGTTGTCCTTCCCCTTATCAACGACGAGCGCGTTAAATCCATTGTCGCAGCTTTGCTGTATGGCGAGTCGCCGGAGGAGTTGGAGGGACGGTGGCTCTCAGTAGGGGATCGTTTCCCCATGAGCCTCATCGCCATGGGGGGGAACTTTTGTGACCAATTTGGTGATATTGAGGTGGCGTGGAAGGAGTTGCTCAGACTTTTGGAGAGGCGACGGCGCTCCGAGAGATATCGTAAACTTCTTTCGGCGATGGCCAAAGGTGAGGCCTCGGCGGAGGAGATGGAAGAGCTGCGACAATTGGCCAGTGACATAAAGGGAGGTGGCTGAAGATGAGCATCGAGGAACGCGACGGGCCGATCGAATCGCCGGAGGAACCCAATATCCCTGTAGAAGACCTCTCGGTTTCCCAAGAGGAGCTGTTGAAGCACATAGATAAAATAAGAGACTTGCTCCAAATGGGAAGACAGAGAGGGTATGTGACGTATGAAGACATCGAAAAATCGATACCTCCAGAACTATTGACAGCGGAGGCGCTCGATAATCTCTATTTCAATTTGATGGAGCTCGGCATAGACATTCAGGACGGAGCTAAGGAGAAATTGCCGGGCGAAGAGGTCGTGCCGAAGGGCAGCCTTGAGATGCCCGAGGTGGAAGATATACCCCTGACAGACCCGGTGCGGATGTATTTGAGGGAGATCGGTAAAATTCCCCTATTGACCCCGGAAGAAGAAGTCGAGCTCGCTAAGAGGATAGAGGCCGGCGATCTCGAGGCAAAGAAAAAACTCATGGCTGCCAATTTAAGGCTGGTCGTGAGCATCGCTAAGAAATATATAGGCAGGGGTATGCTCTTTTTGGACTTGATCCAAGAAGGCAATCTGGGCTTAAGTCGTGCCGTTGAGAAGTTCGATTATAGGAAGGGTTTTAAGTTCAGTACTTACGCCACGTGGTGGATCAGACAGGCCATAACGCGAGCTATTGCCGATCAGGCCAGAACTATCCGGATACCCGTTCACATGGTGGAGACGATAAACAAACTGATCCGCGTATCGCGCCAGCTGGTTCAAAAGCTCGGTCGTGAGCCGACCGCAGAGGAGATCGCTAAGGAGATGGGCATCGACGCAGAGAGGGTGGCGGAGATCCAGCGTATTGCTCAGGAGCCTGTCTCTTTGGAGACGCCGATAGGCGAAGAAGAGGACAGCCAATTGGGTGACTTTTTGGAAGATAAAGAGTTATTGAGCCCAGATGACGCAGCGGCCAACCAGCTCCTTCGGGAGGAGTTGGAAAACATGATCGACGAGCTGGCACCGCGCGAGAGGGAAGTGCTGCGCCTTCGTTTCGGCCTGGAGGACGGGCACCCTTATACGCTGGAGGAGGTGGGTCGTCGTTTCGGCGTGACCAGGGAGCGGATCAGGCAAATAGAGGCCAAAGCCTTGCGCAAGCTTCGACATCCGAGCCGCAGCAAGAAATTGCGGGATTTTATCGTATGAGTGGTTTATCATGATGAGCGTAAGGAGGTGGCTCCATGAAGAAGGCGGTCATCAAAGAAGTGGTGGAGCGCTTTAGGGAAAAGGGTCCGGTTATCTCCATTTTCGTGGATATGGATCGGAGCAAGAGGAACCCCAAGGAGATAGCCATCGAAGTGAAGAACATTTACAAAACGACGCTTCAAGAGCTTGCGCGCTGGCAAGTCACTTCAGAAAGTGAGGCCTTGAGGGCTGTGTTTGAATCTCTCTTTCCTGAGATAGAAGGATGCGTCGACGGTCTTTCTAAGGGCAAAGCTTTCTACGTGAACGCAGCCTCGGGGCTTTTCGCTCAATACTCGCTCCCCGTTGCCGTACCTACGCAGGTGAGGGTGGCAAATCACCCATGCATCTTTCCTCTGATGGAGGTCCTTTCGCCTCATAAAGAAACGCTTGCCGTCATAGTCGGTGCTAAGGAGGCGCGCTTTTTCCGCAACGACGGGGAAGAGGTGAAGATGCTCCTCGAAGTCGCTGAGGATGTGCCGGCCAAAGTGAAGGCCGCAGGGTGGTATGGCCTTGAGGAGCGCAGAATAGAGCGTCACGTGGAAGAACACATATTACGGCATCTTAAAGCCACTGCTGCTACCCTGAAGAGCCTTGTGGAAGAAGAGGGCAACAGTTATGATCTCGTCCTCGTAGGAGGCAATGAGGAATATGCGTCGGTAGTGGTCGAGTTGGCCAAGGAGGCCACTGTCTCCGTTCCCGTAGAGATAGCGTCTGAACTCGGCAACGTTACCGATCCGGAGTCCGTCAGAGAGGCTATATTTGTCCATACCATGCGTCGTTTTTACGAGGAGGGAGAAGCCTTAGTCGGGCGGATTTTGACCGAGGCCTCCAAGGGAGGACAAGCCATCACAGGTTTGAGCGGCACATTAAAGGCCGTCAATATGGGCGCCGTTCACCAACTTGTGGTTGACGAGCATCGCTCCGTAAAGGGAGGACGTTGCGATCATTGTGATATCCTTGTTTTGGAGCCATCGAACGTTTGTCCTGTGTGCGAAGCATCGGTAACCGTTGAAGATGATCTCTTGGAAGCCGTCGCACATAAAGTCTTGGAGCAAGATGGCGATGTAACGGTATTAGGTCGGCCATCGCTGCTAAGAGAATGCGAAGGTTTGGGTGCGGTCCTTCGCTTTCCTATTTCTTGAGTTTGTTATACTGAGAGACATAACGCATGAGGTTGGATAAGTTTTTGAAAGCTGCAAGGCTGATCAAACGTCGTTCCTTGGCTCAGGAGATGATCGCAAATGATGCCGTTCGCGTCAATGATCGGCCTTGCAAGGCCTCTTATAATGTAAAGCCTGGCGATGTCGTGAGTGTGGCCTTTCCGCGCCATTTGTTGCGGGTGCGTATTTTGATAGTCGACGAAGCGCTCCTCAAGCGGGGAGGTCAATGTTACGAGGTGCTCGGAGAGCGCGCAATAGATCCCGACGAAGTGCCGTGGTAGGCAGTGAGGAGGAAAAAAATGAGCGAAATCGTAGGCGTTCACGGTAGAGAGATACTCGATTCTAGGGGCAATCCCACTGTGGAGGTTGAAATATGGCTCGAGAGCGGAAGCATTGGCAGAGCAGCTGTCCCCTCTGGAGCTTCTACGGGCACATTTGAGGCTTTAGAGCTGAGGGATGGCGGCGACAGATATGGCGGCAAAGGTGTCAGGAAGGCTGTAGAGAACGTGAATGAGCGAATAGGCCCGGAGATCGTCGGCCTGGAGGCCTCTGAGCAGGTCTCAATCGACAGGGCGATGATAGATCTCGACGGCACGCCGAACAAGAGCAATTTGGGGGCCAATGCCATTTTGGCCGTCTCATTGGCGGTGGCGCGCGCTGCAGCCGGCGAGCGAGGCATGACGTTATGGTCTTACCTCGGTGGGGTCGGCCCGTATCTGATGCCCGTCCCCTTGATGAACGTTATCAATGGTGGGCTACACGCTGATAACAATTTAGACATACAGGAATTTATGATCGTCCCTCACGGTGCCGAGAGCTTTGCCCAGGCTTTACGGATGGGCGTTGAAGTCTACCAGGAGCTTAAGAAACTCCTCGCAAAGAAAGGTTATGGCACGTCCGTAGGGGACGAAGGAGGATTCGCTCCAAACCTAAGGGGTAGCGAAGAAGCCCTTGACTTGCTCGTCGAGGCGATTTCCTCTGCTGGTTACTCCCCCAAAGATCAGGTGAGCCTTGCCCTCGACGTGGCCGCTACAGAACTTTATGAAGATGGTCGCTATCGGCTTCGCGGCGAGGGAAAGGATCTCTCGCAGGAAGAACTCGTTGAATACTACAAGAAACTGTGCGACAATTACCCCATCGTTTCGATAGAGGATGGTATGGCCGAAGAAGATTGGGAAGGATGGGACCTGCTCACCTGTGCCGTAGGCAAAAAGGTCCAGCTCGTAGGCGACGACCTCTTCGTCACAAATCCGGAGCGATTCAAGAGGGGCATAGAAAAGGGCATAGCCAGCGCGATATTGGTAAAGCTCAACCAAATAGGCACCCTCACCGAAACGATGGAGGTAATAGAAATGGCGCGCTGGAACGGTTACGGGGCGATCATATCTCACCGTTCCGGGGAGACGGAAGACAGCTTTATAAGCGATTTGGCCGTAGCCACTGGCGCAGGCCAGATAAAGGGTGGCGCTCCCGCACGAACGGATCGAGTAGCGAAATACAATCAATTACTCAGGATCGCCGAGATGGTCGGAGGAGAAGAGAGTTTTGCCGGTTTATCGCGCGTCCGCCGAAGGAGTTAAGAGTCGCGAAGGCACGTTGGTCTATAAGGCCGAGTGGTGGATTTGTCCTTTGCAGGTAAAACCATTTACAGTTACTTGCCCTTCCGCTCCGAGTTTTAAGCTTAAAGAGGTGGTCGAATGCGCATAGCAGAGCCGACGGTTGAACGACTTGTTCTTTATGCGCGCCTCTTGAAGCGCCTGCAAGAGGAAGGCGTGGACGTAATTTCCTCTCAAGAGATCGGTGACGAGCTGGGGCTTAAAGCCAGTCAGGTGCGTAAGGATCTTTCCTACTTCGGCGAAATAGGCAAGCGTGGCGTAGGTTATAGCGTTCCGCGCCTTTGCGAACATCTTCAGGCGATCCTTTCTCCTCCGAGGGTATGGAGGATAGCCATGGTGGGCGTAGGAAGGCTCGGCGGGGCGTTATTGGGTTATGGGCCTTTGCAGAATGAGAAGTTCAAAATGGTTGCCCTCTTCGACGTAGATCCCACAAAAGTGGGAAGGACCTTTCGTGGGGCTCCATGTTTTCACGTCGACAGAATTGCCGATGTGGTCGCCGAGTTGGCCATCGAGGTCCTCATCCTGACAGTCCCTGCTGAGGCTGCTCAATCTGTGGTGGATAGGATTGCGAGTTCGAGCTTTGTGAAGGGAATTCTGAACTTTGCACCGGCTCCCATAGTTGTCCCTAAAGAGATACTTGTATATAACGTAGATATATCAGTGGAGTTGGAAAAGCTGCTCTTTTATCTGAAGCAGAGGGAAAGCCAAAGCGCCCATTTTGTGTTAGAATAGCTTTGTAAATTTAAGTGGAGGGAGAGTGTTCAATTTGCAACAACAAGGTTTAAGTTCTCTGTTATTGCCGCTCTTGCTTTTTGTCCTCATCTTTTATTTTCTCATCATTCGCCCTCAGAGGAGACGGCAAAAGCAGCATGAGCAAATGTTGGCTTCGGTGAACCGTGGTGATCAGGTCGTCACGATCGGAGGGTTTTTTGGCACAGTGAAAGACGTAAAGGACGACAGTTTCATATTAGAGATAGCAGATGGAGTAAGGGTGCGCATTTTAAAGAGCGCTATCTCCGCGAGGCGTTCGCCTGCTCCAGCGTCAGAACCAAAGGAAAAAGAGGCGTAAAGCCTCTCCTTCCTCGTGCGGAGTGGGCAAGAGAAGGCTCGCTCCGCTTTTTATTGGGATGGGAGGAGTGCATGAATGTCCAAGCGTGAACGGTGGCAGTTGACATTTGTGGCGGTAATTGTGGTAGTGGCGTTGTTTTCCGTTTTTCCTATCCAAGGCAGGGTGCGCCTCGGGTTGGATTTAAAAGGAGGGGTTCATCTTCTCCTGCAGGCCGTAGGCACTGCTGAGGTTCCCGTAACTGACGATAGCATAGAGCGATTGATAGCCGTCCTCCGTAATCGCGTCGATCAATATGGGATCGCAGAGCCGGTCATCCAGCGCCAAGGCAAAGACCGGGTCGTCGTGGATCTCCCTGGTGTTGAGGATCCAGAGGCGGCCCTAGAACTCATAGGGAAGACGGCCATGTTGGAGTTCAGGCAAGTCGTAGGTGTCACTCCGACCCCACCTCGCGCCCCTGAGAGAAAGAACTACGACAGCGACGAAGAGTTCCAGCGCGCTCAGGAACGTTGGAGAGCCATGATGGCCGAGATAGAGGAAAATGTCCGCCAGATGGAAGAAAAAGCCGCTTCGGATCCAAACCTCATTGTAGCTAAAGAAGAAGAATCGGGGCGCCTTTATCTTTTGGGCACCACTTACGTGACAGGCGAGCACCTCATAGATGCCAAGACTTCCTATGACAGCTTGGGGCGTCCAACGGTTAACTTGAAGTTCAACAGAGAGGGAGCTAAATTATTTGATGAGGCAACGACAGCTAATGTGGGGAAACAGATAGCGATTTTATTAGATGGCGTGGTAATATCAGCTCCCGTAGTGCAGGAACGCATAAGCGGCGGGGAGGCCCAAATTTCTGGTCGCTTCACTACCGCTTCGGCTCAAAGGTTAGCCATTATGCTCCGCGCTGGAGCCCTACCTGTAAACGTAAAGATTTTGGAAAATCGCTCCGTCGGGCCCACGTTAGGGTCTGACTCTATAAAGGCAGGCGTTAGGGCCGGCGTGATAGGAGTAGCATTGGTTGTGGTTTTTATGCTCGTCTATTACGCATCCTTGGGGATAGTCGCCAATTTGACGTTGGGCGTGACGATGCTTTTGCTTTTAGCTGGCCTTATAAGTTTAAAAGCCACTCTGACCCTACCTGGCATTGCCGGTATTATACTCACTATAGGCATGGCGGTAGATGGCAACATCCTGATTTATGAGAGGATCAGAGAGGAGATAAGGTCGGGGAAGACCATTTATGCCTCTATCGATGCGGGTTTTCGCAAGGCCTTCGTTACCATTTTTGATGCCAACCTAACGACTCTTATAGCTGCTGCAGTGCTCTATTATTTTGGCAGTGGACCGATTCGCGGTTTCGCCGTTACCTTGAGCATAGGCATCGTGGCCAGCGTATTTTCTGCGATAGTAGTAACGAGGACGCTCCTTAGGATATTCTTGACAGTCAAGAAGGATCTCACTCTGCTTAGATGAGGTGCCGTTAAAATGCGATTGAGGATAAAATTTTACATAAGCTTTATGAAGGTGCGCCGTTTGGCGCTACTGGCGAGCGCCATCGCGATTGTGGCGAGCATTTGTCTGTTAGGCTTCAAGGGGTTAAACCTCGGTATAGACTTTTCTGGCGGCGTATTGGTTCAGATGGAAACCAATGAAGCCTCTTCCGTCGGCGATGTGCGTCAGGCGCTTGAAAAGGTTGGCTTGGGAACATCTGTAATACAGGCCTATAGCGAAAAGGGCTATATAATACGCATTAAGTCAGAGGAGTCACAAGAAGAAGCGCTTCGGGCCTTGCGTGAGAGCTTTCCCGAAATGTCCCTGTTGCGGCTCGAACAGGTGGGGCCGGTTGTGGGCAGTCAACTTCGCCGTCAAGCTATCATTGCGGTCTCTATTTCTTTGGTTTGTATCTTAATCTACATAACATTCCGCTTCCGCTTCCGCTTCGGTGCAGTCAGCGTGTTGGCGTTATTTCATGACGTTATCATAACGCTCGGTCTCTTTAGCTTAACAGGCAGAGAGATATCGCTTCCCTTCATAGCGGCCATCCTCACCATTGTGGGTTACTCTCTGAACGATACGATAGTGGTCCTCGATCGCGTCCGGGAGAACTGGCGTCATATAAAGCAGTGGGGAATCGTCAAGCTTCTCGATGACTCCATCAACCAAGTTTTATCGAGGACCATCAACACTTCGCTCACGACGTTCTTTCCGGTGCTTGCCTTGTTTCTATGGGGCGGACCGGCGATAGCTGACTTTTCCTTTGCCTTTATGGTGGGCATAGTGCTGGGAACGTACAGCTCTATATTCGTAGCTGGCGCGCTTTTGTGCGAGTGGCAATTGCGTTCGCCGAAAACGTGAAAATTTTCGGATATGATGTTATAATTTTTTTTAAAAGAATTAGGGAGGAGGGGTGGCTATGGAGGCGATCCTTCGTCTAATTTGGGAAGGCTTCGGTGCGGAGGACTCCTTGCTTGGCATATGCAGAGGGCACTTGAAGGAACTCGTCAAACGGGGAAAGCTCACAGAGTTGGATGTAGAGGGGGTCTTGAGCGCCATTGAAAGTGACTTAGCGCAGCGACGGGAGATGTTGCGAAACGGCTTCAAGCGCGAGGTCCAGCGGTTGCTCTCGCTCCTTCCCGTAGCTACAATTGATGATATTAAGATGTTAGAACGCAGGCTGGACGCGTTGGAAGAGGGAATAAAGAAGGCTTCATCCATAAGCCTATAATTTAGAAGGCCTGTATAACTTGAGGAGGCGAACTCACATGGCCATGACCATTTATGATCGGCTGAAAGGCATAGTATCTTATAAGCTTTTGGAGCAGGTGGCGAAGATGGCTAGCGAAGGGGATGAGTCCAAGCTGGCCTTTCTCTTCGAGACCATATCTCGTCTCTCGCCGGCCAAGTACCACCGTGAGACCTTTCACGATCTGGCGGAAATGGTTCGTGTGGACCACCCGTTTGTTGGCGTGTTTCGAAGGGTCTTTCAAGAACTTCATCCGAATTGCCGAAAAAAGCTCATAATGAACTTCTTGGTAAATTTTGTCGTCCTATCGCGAGGGGTACGCGACCGCAAGGAGAAGGAGCTTGATATTCATATACCGAACTTTATGGTGATAAGCCCCACAATGCGCTGTAATCTCCACTGTCGCGGCTGCTACGCCGGCGAGTATGACACCAGCAAAGACCTTTCCTTAGAAGAGCTCGATGACCTTATAAAACAGGCTAAAGAACTCGGCATGTATTTTTTTACCATCTCCGGCGGGGAAGCGTTCACAAGACCTGATCTCTTCGAACTATGGGCAAAGCATAGCGACGAATGTTATTTCCAGGTTTACACGAACGGGACGCTCATAACCGATGAGGTGGCCGATAGGCTCGTAGAGCTCGGCAACGTTGCGCCCGTCATATCCATCGAAGGCGACAAGGCGGAAACGGATGCCCGTCGCGGCCCTGGCATGTATGATCGCATAATGGCCACGTTTAAGCGCTTGAGGGAAAAGGGCGTACTTTATGGCTTCAGTGCCACCTATACGAGCAGCAGCGCCGACTATATAGCAAGCGATGCCTTTATAGAGGAGATGCTTCGAGCGGGCTGCAAGGTCGGTTGGTTCTTCCAATACATTCCTACGGGCGAGAACCCGGACCTCTCTTACATGGCAACACCGGAGCAGCGGGCCAAGCTGCACGAAAAGGTTGAAGAGTGGCGCAACAAGTATCCTATCTTCTTGGGCGACTTCTGGAACGACGGTCCCTACGTCGACGGCTGTATGGCCGGAGGCGAGCGGTATCTTCACGTCATCTCCAATGGGGATGTGGAGCCTTGCGTCTTCGTGCACTTCGCTGTCGACAACATCAGGGAAAAGAGCCTGGTGGAGATCTTGAATAGTCCGTTCTTCCGAGCGATCCGTGAGGCCCAGCCGTATGACGACGACAACTTGTTACGTCCTTGCCTCATCATAGATCATCCATGGTTGCTGCGCCAGCTTGTGGAAGAATACGGCGCCAGACCCACCCATGCCGGGGCTGAAAAGGTTATAAGCGAACTCGCCGAAGGCGTTGATTCTTATGCCCTTCGACTCAAAGAGATTTACGACCCCCTGTGGAATGAGAAGGGAAGAGAGAAATATCTCAGGTCGCTCAGCAAAGAAGAGAAGCAGGAAATGCGGGACCGCTTTTTAAAGAAGAGCTGCGTATCCTCGACGTCTGAAAAAAGATAGGTGTGCAATGTGGGGTGAATAGACAGAATGAAGAGCTATGCCCTCGCTGTAGCGGCCGGCATGATAATTGCCGCGCTCTATGCGGTTCAAAATGGAGACATTATAACGGTTAATTTCTTGGTTTGGCAGAGAGACGTGCACCAAGGCATATGGGAAGTCCTCGTCTTCGCCGCTGGAGCGCTATTGATGTGGGTCGCCTCAGTGGGGGCGATAGTAGAGCTAAAAGGACGCAGCAAGTCTCGTGTGAAGGAGCTTGAGAGGCAAATCTCTGCCTTGGAAAAGGAAAAAGCCTCGTTAATGGAAACCCTGCAGGGAGGACATAAAGAAGAATAACCTGGGGGCGAGGTCTTTGCTTTTGTATTTTGTTGCCCCTCGTTCGCCTATAGGGTGCACGGGGCAAATAACCCTTTGAGGCGTTTTATAGATCCTTCCTGGTTTAATTCCTCCTTAAGAGTGACTTTGGTACGGTGACCCTGAAAGCTGAAGTCCGAGATCCCTCGGTTAATTTGGGGACACCAACCTGCTTATATCTCCGAAGGCCACGTTTAAATCCTGTTGTTACAATCTCCCGTGGGGCGAGCGTTTTAATCGCCTCTAACATAAACCGTGAGGCTTCTCAGCGCCAACCCTATGAAAAAAATTATGAAAGACATGTAGAGGGCACAGCTTAAACGTATTCGGCACAATTTTGTAGCTTTTCATATGGGCGCGGGAAATGATATCATGTGTCGGAAGGGCAGAATTGGCCTCTTAAACAAAAGGACGGATTTGACATATGAAGCCTAAGGGCGAGCTTAAGAGTGAAGATATAGGAATTCGAGCTGTAGGAGCCGAAACCCACAGCGGTGGTGGAAAAGCACTGCGGCTTTTGAGGGATAGCTTCATCGGCCGACTGCCGGAGACCGAGCGTCATGCGGCGGTGAAGTTGGCGTGGCAAACGCTATGGGAGAAGGCCTCTGCCTATCTGTCGAAAGAGGAGCTCTCTCAGTTGGGTGAAGCCTTAGTGCTGGCTGCTCGATCTCATGCCGATCAGAAAAGGGCCACGGGTGAGCCTTACATAATTCACTCGATTTATGTGGCTACGATACTGGCTGACATGGAGTTGGATAGCGAGACCCTTATGGCTGCCGTCCTTCACGACGCTTTGGAGGATACTGCCCTTGGCCCCGAGGCCATAAAGGAGCGTTTTGGCCAAAGCGTGCTCACCCTCGTCGACGGAGTAACCAAGTTAGGAAGCCTTCCCTTCAGGTCCGTGGAGGAGTATCAGGCCGAGAACTTGCGCAAGATGTTTCTCGTCATGGCGAAGGACATCAGAGTTGTGCTGATAAAATTGGCCGATCGGCTTCACAATATGCGCACCATTCAAATACTTCCCAGGGAGAAGCAGATCAGAATTGCGCGAGAGACGCTTGAGATATATGCCCCCCTTTCGCATCGCTTAGGGATATATCAACTGAAGCGCGAACTCGAAGACCTGGCTTTCAAAGTGCTTTATCCCGAGACGTATTACGAAATTCGCAGGAGGGTGCGCAAAAAGCTGCCAGAAAGAGAAGCCATCGTGAAACAGGCTATCGACGTCCTCGCTAAGCGTTTTCAAGAAGTGGGGCTTAAGGCTTACATCACGGGCAGAGCTAAGCACTTTTACAGCATCTATGAGAAGATGCAAAGGAAAGGACTCACGCTCGACCAGATATATGACCTTTTGGCTTTGAGGGTGGTCGTAGGGAGTGTGGCGGAGTGCTATCAGGCGCTCGGCATCGTGCATACCATTTGGAAACCCATTCCTGGTCAGTTTGACGATTATATAGCCAACCCCAAGAGCAATATGTATCAATCCCTTCATACCACGATCGT
Source organism: Synergistales bacterium 54_24 (assembly GCA_001508935.1). Classification (GTDB taxonomy): domain Bacteria; phylum Synergistota; class Synergistia; order Synergistales; family Thermosynergistaceae; genus Thermosynergistes. Next base: position 10,613 of record LGFQ01000016.1, on the reverse strand, counting down.
CGGTCCTTCGGGTGAGCCGCTGGAGATTCAGATAAGGACATGGGAGATGCATTGGCTTGCCGAGTACGGCATAGCGGCTCACTGGCGATATAAAGAAGGATATGACAAGCCGGACAGCTTAGACGCCAAGCTTGCTTGGATACGCCAGGTGTTGGAGACGCAATCCGAAAGCTCTCCTCCATCGGAGTTTCTTGAGAACTTGAAGGTGGACGTGCTTTCGTCAGAGGTCTTCGTCTTCACGCCGAAGGGCAGCGTGGTATCCCTGCCGAAGGGTGCCACTCCTGTCGATTTCGCATACGCCATCCATACAGAAGTGGGACATAAGTGCGTAGGGGCAATGGTCAATGGGCGCATAGTCCCCATGAGCTACGAATTGCAGAACGGCGATATAGTGCGCATCCTCACCTCTCCCCAAGGACGTCCATCGCGAGACTGGTTGAGCATAGCCCGCACCGGCAGGGCGAAGTCCAAGATAAAGGCTTATTTCCGTCAGATGGAGCGATCCGAGCGGGAGGACAAGCTCAATAGGGGCAGGGAGCTGTTGGAGAGAGAAATCCGCAGGCGCCTGAACGACGATTCGATATCGCTGGAGGAGTTGGGCTCGTCTCTCAGCAAAGTCTCCCATGATTTAGGTTATGGAAACGGTGAGGATCTCATCGCAGCTGTCGGAGCCGGCAACCAAAATGCATCTGCGGTGGCTTCGCGCATAGCTGAGCACCTCAGCTCCAAGGGCAAAAGCGAGGAGAGGCCTCATGAACCCACTAAGAGGGAAGCCGAGTCCGAGATCATGGTTGAAGGGACAAGTGGGCTGACGGTGACCATAGCCAACTGTTGTACCCCTGTGCCTGGCGACGCAATCGTGGGATATGTGACGAGAAATCGCGGCATTACGGCTCATCGTAAGGATTGTCCCAATATACAAGGACTCCCTGAGGAGAAAATGGTCTCTTTATCCTGGGGCAAGACCAACAGCGGTTACACGGCTCGCTTGTATTTGGAGGCTATCGATCGTGCAGGATTATTTGCTGACGTCACCCAAGCCATAAACGCTGCTGAAGGGGTTATTTCGGCCATCAAAGCTCATGTGGTCGAAGCAAACCGAGCTCGCATGTCGATGGAGATACAAGTCAAAGATGTAGGGCAACTCTATAAAATTATGGCTCGCCTAAACGCAGTTGATAGCGTCATCAACGTCTCTCGGGGGTGATGATTTGAGAGCCGTGTTGCAGCGAGTGAAATGGGCTTCTGTCGATGTGGACGGCAAAAGGATATCTGAGATAGGGCCAGGGATATTACTCCTCATAGGTTTTTCTCACTGCGATGACGATGAATGCCTTGAGTGGATGGCAAATAAAGTGGTAAACTTGCGCATCTTCGAGGACGAAAATGGCAAAATGAACCGCTCTGTGGTCGAGGTTGGTGGCTCTGTTTTGGTTGTCTCTCAGTTTACGCTCTATGCCGATTGTACTAAGGGGAGGCGTCCGTCTTTTGTGAATGCCGCTGCCCAGGATGTTGCCGAAAGGCTGTACGAAGATTTCCTCGGCGTACTGAGATCACACTATGAAGCTGTCAAAAGTGGTATATTCCAAGCCCATATGGAAGTGAGCCTTTGCAACGATGGACCTGTGACTTTGATGCTTGACTCGAACAAAGGAGGAAGTGCCGAATGAATGTGAAGTGCTTTTATCTGGGACCATTGTTCACAAATGGCTATCTCCTGTGGGACGATTTAGACAATGCGATCTTTGTGGATCCCGGCGAGGAGAGTGCGGAGGTATTAAAATTTTTGGACGAGGAGCGGCTCAGACTGTTATGGGTCTTCCTCACTCATGGCCACCCAGATCATATAGGAGGTGTCGAAGCGCTGAGGAAGAGGGCGCTTTATGGGGTTGCTATTCACGAGGCCGATATCCCCATGTTCATGGAACCGACGCTTGGCCTTTCGCCCCTTTTCGGTTCAAAGCGTCCTTCTCCTCCTGAAAAGTTGCTTCAGGATGGAGATAGGATTGCCGTCGGTCACCTATCCTTTGTCGTCATCCATACGCCAGGCCACACTCCCGGAAGCGTCTGCTTTCTGGTTGAAGGAGAGGGAAAGCAGCTCTTGATCTCGGGCGATACGCTCTTCGCCCAGAGCGTCGGGCGCACGGATCTGCCTGGAGGGGATGGGGCGAAGCTCCTTTCTTCCCTCAGACGCCTCGCCGAGTTGCCCGACGACCTCTTGGTTTTACCTGGCCATGGCCCCAAGACGACGATCGGGGATGAACGCAAGGGCAATCCATTTTGGCCGCGATGAGGGTGAGGTCACTTCCTGTCGACGAGCGTCCCAGGGAACGGCTCCTTTCATCCGGCCCAGAGGCGCTTTCCGGGACGGAACTCCTGGCCATCCTCCTCCGCACAGGAGGTGGCAAGCGAAGCGTGATGGAGCTCGCATCGCATATACTGGAGCAGTATGGTGGCATAGCAGAGCTTTGTCGGGTTACCCCAAACGAACTCCTTTCCATTCCTGGCGTGGGCAAAGCTAAAGCAGCTGCTATTTTGGCTGCTATAGAACTGGCTAAGCGCATATTTGGTGGCCAAGAGAATAAGTCACAATCGAGCTGGGAAGGGCGCTTGCAGGAGTGGATCTCTCGCCTTGGTTTGGAAGAGAGGGAGTTCGTGGTGGCGATATATGCTGATGACGAGGAGGCATTCGTAGGCGAGGACCGCCTTTCTTACGGAGGTCTCGATGGGGCTTTTATCGATGTGAAATATTTGTTGAGAAGGGCTCTCCGCATGGGTGCCTCTAAGGTGATCCTGCTCCACAATCATCCCGATGGGGCTTTAGAGGCGAGCGATGAAGATATAGGGCTCACCAAAATGCTTTCTCAGATGATGCGTTTGGTTGGACTTGAATTTTTGGGCCATTGCATCGTGGCCCATGGCAGTTATAAGTGGGTGAAATAGCGATACTTGGCGAAAGCGAGGGAGAGGGGCGTGTTTAAGCGCTTATCTGGAATCTTCGGCCATGATGTGGGCCTTGATCTGGGCACATCTAACGTTGTGGTTTATGTCAAGGGCAAGGGAATATTCATAGATGAGCCATCTGTGGTCTCTTATCGGCAGGGATCCAAAGGAAAGCGTGAAGTAATAGCCATTGGACGTAGAGCGAAGAGCATGATGGGAAAGACTCCCGCAGGGATCGAGACAATTCGCCCTTTACAGCATGGCGTTATAGCCGATTTTGAGGCGACTGAGGCTATGATCTGGCACTTTATACGTACGGCCAACGGAGGCAGGCGATTTTTGGCCCATCCTAAAGTTGTAGCTTGCGTCCCAGCCTGCGGTACTGAGGTTGAGCGACGAGCGGTTGTAGATGCGGCGCTCACAGCAGGGGCACGAGAGGCCTATGTAGTGGAGGAGCCGGTGGCGGCTGCAATAGGCGCCGGGCTCCCCATAAATGAACCGAGGGGCAATATGATGGTCGATATAGGTGGAGGTACCAGCGAGGTTGCAGTTCTATCGTTGGGGGGTATAGTCGTCAGCGATTCTGTCAGGATTGCTGGCGATGATATAGACGAAGCCATCGTAAATCTTTTGCGCCAAGAGAAGAAGCTTTACATAGGCAATATAACTGCTGAGGAGATCAAGGTTCAGATAGGGTCAGCTTACCCCTTAGACGAAGAGTTAGAGATGGAAGTCAAAGGGCGCGATCTCACGAACGGCCTTCCCCGTGCGGTGAAGATAACCTCAGGAGAGGTGAGGGAGTCATTAGAGCCTATATTGGTGCGCATAGAAGAAAAGATCCGCGAGACCTTGGAGCGCACTCAACCGGAGCTAGCCAGGGATATCGTTGAGCATGGAATCGTCTTGAGCGGCGGCGGTTCGCTTTTGAGGGAACTTCCGCGCCGTCTTTCCGCTAGCCTTGAGATCCCGGTTATACTGGCGGAGCAGCCGCTTTATTCTGTGGCCATCGGGTTGGGGCGAATATTGGAGAGGCTTGACTTTATGAAACGTGCCCTCGTTTCTGTGGAGGGCGAGAATGCTTGAGCGCCTTTAAGGTCACGTCAGAAGAGCGGCGCTTTTGGATTTGCGGTCTCATTCTTCTGGCTGTAGCCTTGTCATTGGTAGCGGCCACAGGCGGCAACGTCTCAGTTTTGGCTGAAGGTTATAACCATGTCGGCCGCATTCTCTTTTCGGTGGAATACCCCGCTTGGGCGTTGCGCGATGGCGCACTGCGCCTCGTTTCGTGGACAATTGGACAGGGCAAGTTGGAGTCGCAGTTGAAAGAACTTCAGCGCGAAAATTTAGCTCTGCGTTTACAACTCGGGCTGAGGGAAGAAAGGGCACTATTGCGCGAAGGAGGGGGCGAGGCCAGGATTGTGGCCCGTTATCCAGGCGAGTGGTGGCGTTTTGTCGTAATCGACAAAGGATTGACCGACGGTGTGGTGCGCGGCATGCCGGCCCTTCAGAATGGAAGATTTTTGACAGGTAGAGTCAGGGATGTAGAACCGGATTCTTCCGTTATAGAACTGATTTCGTCGTCGACGATGCTCGTTCCGGTGGTAGTCGATGATACGCGCGACATCGGCATCATTCGAGGTGATGATACAGGAGGGGTGTGGTTGCTTTATATACCTATGGAAAGGAAGCTCGAAGCCGGCATGACGGTATCGACAGCCATGGCCGGAGAGGCGCTTCCTCCAGGAATCCCCGTCGGACGAATAGGTGAGCCCGGAAGCGTAGTGGAGGGTTATGTGAGTTATCGTTTATATCCATACGCTGATCTGTCGCAGCTACGCTCTGTAGCTTTAGTTAACAGCACACCGTGATTTATATCTTCTGGTGGCTATTGCAGGATTTGTTACAGGTCCTGGTGCATGGTTGGATCTTCGTGCCTGACGTTTTTTTGATGGCCCTTTTGTTTGCGCTACCGCTTAAAAATCACGAGGAAGGGTTGCTGTTGTGGATCGCCTTTTTTGGCGGTATATTGTGGGACTTGAGGTGGTCCGGCCTTATAGGTCTTACCGCTGGTCTTTACCTGTTGGCCCTGATGGGCATGAAAGGGATATGGGAGTTAGTGCCTCCTTCGGCTAAAGGATTTAGCATGGTCCTCGGCCTAGTCTTGGGTTTTCATTTCATGGTAGGCTTGTTGCGCCTACTCTTTTTCGGAGGGCAAGGAGGGGTGCTCTTCGTCCAGTTTGCTGGACAGCAGTTAGGAGGAGCATTGGTGGTGTTGTTGGCTTATATGTATCGGCGGGAGAAGACCCTTTCATGAGTAATTCTGGTTACGATGTGAATCGCCGCATCGAACTCTGGCAATGGGCAAGTTGCGCCTCGCTGCTCTTTTCGCTTTTGGCCCTTTTCTTTTTTCAAGTGCTTAAGGCCGATGAGTATGTTCTGCTGGCCTCTCGAAACCGCCTGCGCATGGTAAGAATACAACCTCCAAGAGGTCTTATATTTGACGCCAACGGAATACCGCTTGCCACAAATGTCAGGACCTTCGCCATAGAAGGGTACCCTCTCGACCTGAAGGAGGAGCTCTTGAAAGATTTTGTTGGCCTTTTGTCCAACCACGGCATACCCTATAGCTTCGAAGATCTTTCGGCCTTCGTTGCGCGCCAGTACCCCGTTCCTTATCGGGCGGTAATCTTGGTTTCAAACCTGACGCTGGCTCAGATGGCTGAACTCGTGTCCGACCCAAACTTTCCTCGAGAGCTGTTTCCTGTAATCCAGTGGAAGCGCTCTTATCCGGCGGGGGCAGTTGTGGCCCACGTGATAGGTTACGTGGGCGAAATCTCCGCTGACGAATTGAGCGCGTCTTCTGGGGGCTATGAAATAGGAGATGTAGTAGGTAAGAATGGGATAGAGAAATTTTGCGAAGCGAGGCTCCGTGGGAAGCCTGGTGGTGAGATCGTGGAGGTAGACGCGATAGGGAGGCGTGTTGGTGAGCTGGGCCGTCGCTCGCCGCGAAATGGCGAAAATGTTGTCCTCACTGTAGACTTGGTATCTCAAAAGATTGCTGCAGAGATGTTGGAGGGGCGCAAAGGGGCGATCGTAGCCCTGGATGTAAAGGACGGAGCTGTAAAGGTGCTCTATTCGTCGCCATCTTTTGACCCTGCGCCATTGGCTTGGGGTCTTACGCGGGATGAGTGGAAAGCTTTGGCGGATGACCCCGATGTGCCCATGATGAACAGGGCCATAGGCGGCTCTTATCCGCCTGGCTCCATTTTTAAGCCGGTAACTCTCATAGCCGGTTTAGCGGAGGGCGTCGTAACGCCGCGCACGAAGGTTTACTGTCCTGGGCGTTTCGAATTGGGCGATAGGACCTTTCGCTGCTGGAGGAGTTGGGGGCACGGTTCGGTGGATGCAGTTAAGGCCCTCAGGGAATCGTGCGATGTATATTTTTACCAGTTGGGCGTTTGGACTGGGATCGACCCGATAGTGCAATGGGCGCAAGCGTTAGGTGTCGGTAAAGCCACAGGGATTGCCCTGCCAGGGGAGATTGCCGGCAACATAGGGGACCCAGATTGGAAATTGCGCAGATTCGGCGAGAGGTGGTATCAAGGAGATACGGTCAACTACGCCATAGGGCAAGGTTTTCTGCTCGTTACGCCGATTCAAATGGCCCGCCTCTTCGCTGGCTTAGCTAACGGTGGCAAATTCTTTCGCCCCCGCTTGATTTCGGATGAACCGATAGAGTATAACGAGGTATCATTGTCGAGTGAAATTTTAAAGACGGTGCAAAAGGGATTGGAGGGTGTAGTGCGCCCGGGAGGCACGGGAGAAGCGGCGGGAAAGTTTGGCGTTTCTGTGGCGGGCAAAACTGGCACAGCCCAAAACCCTCACGGGGAAGATCACGCTTGGTTTGCAGGTTATGCGCCTGCTGACAAACCGCGTTATGTGGCGGTAGCATTGGTCGAAGGCGGGGGTAAGGGGAGTGAAGCTGCGGCTCCGATCGTCGGAAGGCTGCTTGCGAGTTTGGTGGAGCGCGATGGAGGTAAGAAACGTGAGTGAAGTCGAAGACGGGATTTTGCTAAAGGGAAGCGGTCACAGGATCCATTGCATCATCCCCGAATCACTCGAAGAAGGCAGGCTGGTCGAGGCGTTTGAACACCTTGTAGAAGAAGGGCGAAACCTCCTCGATGGTGCAGAGGTAGTGATAGATCTACAGGGAAGACCCCTTTCAATTGATGCATGGGAAGCCATCCTGAAGCATCTGATTCTGCCGGGCGGCATGCAGGTTGTGGCCTGGTTGTCGAACGATCCCGCCACGCAGGCCTTGTTGCGTTCTGCCGGAATGATTTTGGAAAATAGACAGAGAGTCAGCAAACCCCCTCAAAGTGGATGTAAAGCCTTGATGCTTCCTCGCTCTCTGAGATCTGGCCAGAAGGTGGAAGCCGATGGCGATGTGATAGTATTTGGCAATGTAAACGACGGCGCTGAGGTATATGCCGGAGGGCACATTTGCATTTGGGGAAGGCTTCAGGGGTTGGCGCATGCGGGGTGCACGGGAGACGAAAAAGCTCGTATAGCGGCCCTCTCTTTGGAGGCCGTGCAGGTGAGGATCGGAAGTCTTTATAGCGTGCTGGATCGCGGAGGCCCTTGGTGGGCCAAGCCGGCAGCTGTAGCCGTGCAAAATGGCACCATAGTCCTTCGCTCTATGGATGCTTTTTAGCTTCGGGGGATGAGGAGGGTTTTTGGGTGGACACGAGGATAATTGTCGTTACCTCCGGCAAGGGTGGTGTCGGTAAAACCACGACTACGGCCAACTTGGCTGTGGCCTTGGCCCGTGCCGGCAAAAAGGTTTTGGCCGTGGACGCCGACATAGGCTTGCGCAATCTCGACGTGGTCTTGGGCCTTGAAAACCGTATAGTATACAGCCTCGTCGACGTGATAGAGGGCCAATGTCGACTTCAACAGGCGCTGGTACGTGACAAACGGGTGGAAACCTTATATTTACTTCCCGCCGCTCAGACGCGCACCAAAGAAGCCGTGTCGTCCGAGCAGATGCAAGGACTATGTGACTCGCTCAGGGGTGAGTTCGATTTCGTCTTTATAGATAGCCCTGCTGGCATAGAATCGGGTTTTCGTAACGCGGCGGTCGGCGCCGATAGCGCTTTGGTGGTGACGACGCCCGAGATATCGGCTGTGCGGGATGCCGACCGCATCATAGGGCTTTTGGAGTCGATGGAAAAGTCCGATATCTCTTTGATTATCAATCGTATACGCCCTGAGATGGTGCGGCAAGGGGATATGCTCGATATCTCCGATGTAGTTGAGATCCTCGCCGTGGCTTTGATAGGTATCGTGCCCGATGACGATGCCGTCGTCATCTCCACGAACAAAGGAGAGCCACTAACTCTTCACTCGAGCTCCCAGGCAGCTAAGGCTTTCTTCAATGTAGCGCGTCGCCTCATGGGGGAAAAAGTGCCTTTTGAGGAACTCGAGTTTGCGAACAAAGGAGGTTTTTTGGGCAAGATCAGGAAGCTCTTGCGGTTTTAGTGGCTTGCAGGGAGGTGTATAGGATGCCGTTTTGGGAAAAATTCTTCCGGCGCAAAGGCTCCAAAGATGTGGCCAAAGAGCGCCTTCAGCTTGTGCTCATCCATGATCGTGCCGATATCTCGCCGGACGTTTTGGAGAAGTTGAGAAAGGATTTGATACAGACAATAGGCAAATACCTGGATATAGACGACAAACGCATAGAGTTGGAAATTGAGCGGGAAGATCGTTCCGTGGCCTTGGTGGCCAACATTCCGCTGATGGGCGTCAAGAGGCAACTTAAAGCTATATCTCCTGAGCAATGAAGCAAAGCGAAGAACAGAGGGAGTGGGTAGCGTCTCTGCTTCTTCTGGATTACTGGCTTTTGGGGAGTGCGATCCTTCTCTTCTGCGTCGGTTTGGCCACTATATATAGCGCCACGTTAGGATGGAAGGTCAACTTCTTCGCGCGCCAATTTGTATGGGGATTTTTTTCGGCCTTTGCTTTTTTGGTGACCCTCAGGATTGGACATAGCCGCCTTCTTAGGTGGGGACATCTCATTTATGGAATCTGCCTATTGGCGCTTGCCGGATTGTTGATTTCGGGCCATGTGACTCGTGGTGCCCAGAGCTGGTATATCTTCGGCCCCCTTCGCCTCCAACCGGCCGAATTCGCAAAGGTCGGACTGGCTCTCTTCCTTTCGCGCTTCCTTTTCAGGCACCCACCTAAGGAGCTCACCACGTTTTTGTGGGCCTTGGCCTTAGCAGGCGCAGGAGGAGCCTTGATCCTCCTGCAGCCGGACATGGGCAGCGCCTTGGTGTATGGGTTTATGACGTTGATAGCGCTTTTCGTATCTGGGGCTCCCTGGCGGTATATAGCCGGGCTTTTGGGGTGTCTGTTGGCCTCATTCCCTCTGGTGTGGCTTTTTTTGGCCGATTACCAAAAACTGCGCCTGCTCACTTTCTTCGATCCGTCGATAGATCCTTTAGGTGCCGGTTATAATGTCATTCAGTCGCGCATTGCGGTAGGTTCGGGCGGATTGTTGGGGAAGGGCTTTCTTGCCGGGACGCAGAGCAAGCTGCGCTTTCTGCCCGAGCCACACACGGATTTCGCATTCAGCGTCTTCGCCGAGGAATTTGGCTTCATCGGCGGCGCAATTATGATCGCTCTCTATGTCCTTCTCATCTGGAGGATGGTCAAAATCGGGCTTGCGGCGAAAGACGTTCGCGCCAAAGTGTTGGTCGCTATGCTGTCAGCGTGGTTTTGGTTACAGGCTACGGAGAGCATAATGATGAGCGTGGGACTTGCTCCCGTGACCGGCCTGCCCCTTCCCTTTGTGAGTTACGGAGGCAGCTCCCTGTTGGCCTCGGCCATCGCCCTCGCCTGTGTCGAAAGCGTGCACTTGTCAACGTTGAAGAAATACGAATGACTTGGAGGGTCTTCGGTGGAAGAACTGCAGGATCCGCGTTTTCGCCTCTTGTCGCAGGTTAAGCGCCCAGCTCGCTACATAGGAAGCGAGGTGGGAACCTTACCACCTAAAGAACTGGGAAGCGACGGTGTAACTGTCTGCCTTGCCTTCCCAGATACCTACGAGCTCGGCATGAGCTATCTCGGCTTTCAAATATTTTATCGCCTCATCAAGTCGATCCCCTTTGCAGATGTGGATCGCGCCTACGCCCCATGGCCGGATATGGAGAAATTGCTTCGTGCTGAGGGATTGCCGTTATGCTCGTCCGAGTGGGGCCTTTCGCTTAAGGCCTTCGACGTTTTGGCCTTTACGCTGCAATATGAGCTCACGGCCACGAATATTTTGACCATGCTCGCACTGGGAGGAATACCGCTCCACAGCGACGAGAGGAGAGACGAAGATCCCATCGTCATAGCAGGTGGGCCCGGGGCGTTCGTCCCTGAGCCCTTGGCGCCCTTTATAGATGTCTTTTGCGTCGGGGATGGGGAGGTCTTGTTCCCGCCGTTGCTCGAACTCCTTCGCGGCACAAAGGGAATGCGCAGAGATGAGCGCCTAAACTTGATTGCAGGGCTCGCCGGCTTATACGTGCCTGGCGTTACCCCGGTTGTGCCTTCTTCTGTAAAGCGGCAGATCGTAATGGATTTGGAGAACGCCTTTTATCCCGATTCCATGCTCGTTCCGCTTACAG
>LGFQ01000094.1 GCA_001508935.1 Synergistales bacterium 54_24 | reverse complement strand
ATAATGCTCGGCATGGGCGGCATATTGACGGAAGTCTATCAAGATACCACATTTAGAACGGTCCCTATTGACGAGAGCGACGCATACGAAATGATATCGCTACTTAGGGGGGCGCGTCTTTTTGAAGGTTTTAGAAACATTAGGGCGAGCAAAAGCGCCCTCGTCTCAGCGATGCTCGCCGTCTCGCGCCTGGGCGAGGAGTTGGGCGAACATATCGCACAGATGGATTTGAACCCCGTCATCGTATATGAAGACAGGTGCGTCGCCGTCGACGCTAAACTGCTTTTGAGGAAAGAAGCGCTGCCTCGCCCTTGAATGGACGATGGGCGATATGGGAAATAGGTGGTATAAGGGAGGGGTCAAGGTGAAAAAGCGGTTCAATAACGTATATCAGTTCAAGATTACCCTGAGGGATATAAAGCCACCGATTTGGCGGCGAATACAAGTGCCGGAGACATATACATTTTGGGACCTACACGTCGCCATCCAAGACGCCATGGGCTGGACCGATTCTCATCTCCACGAATTCAAGATAAAAGATCCGAAGACAGGAAAAATGGTAAACATCGGCATTCCCGACGAAGATAGGATGTATAAAATTCTACCGGAATGGAAAGTGAAGATCTCCAAATTTTTCTCGGAGGAGAACCCGAGGGCGAACTACACCTATGATTTCGGCGATGATTGGAGGCATCTGATACAGTTAGAGAAAATCCAACCGAGAGAGAAAGGCGTCGACTATCCGAGGTGCATCGGCGGCAGAAGGGCATGTCCGCCCGAAGACTGCGGAGGCCCCTGGGGATACGTAGAACTCTTAGAGGCCATTAGAGATCCAGAACATGAAGAGCATGAAGAGATGCTCGAATGGCTCGGCGGCGAGTTCGACCCCGAGTATTTCGATATCGACGAAGTTGAATTCACCGACCCGGAGTCGCGCCTAAAAGACCTGCTCCAATGAAAGAGGGCCACATCCATTCTCTGTCGCATCGTCCCTCCCCTAAAGAGAGCGACGCGGGGAGTTGGTGAGGTTCAATAGAGCATCTCTTAGAAGGGGGCTTTCCTCGCCACGCCTACGGCCTGCGCTTCAAGTGAGGGAAGAAGCGCCCTATTATCTTCTGTTAGAGCCGGTGAAATAGCTCACGATTAAAAAGACGGCGAAGTTGGCGGCCAACCCCCAAGCGCCCGCGTGTATTCCCATTGGATGAATTCTGGCTACAGACAAGGCCGTAGTAACGGCAAAGCCCACCAAAAGCCCGGAGAGCGCCCCCATGCGCGTGGCCCAGCGCCAGAATAATACGCCCATCAATGCGGGGAACGATTGGCCCAAAAATCCGTAGCCTATAAGCGTGACATATACGAGACTTGCCGGCCTCAAGAGCGCCAGCGGCAAGACGATGCAGAGCGCCACCACCACGGTTAGGGCCCGCGCAAGTTTAGCGCACTTCTCTTTTGGGAGCTTGGCGACGGGGGATATCACGTCGACAGCATAGGTTAAGGCAGTTACGTGTAGGCACGGCTCCACCGACGACATGGCGGCAGCCAAAACGCCCGCCCCGAGGAGACCCGCAAGGATCGAAGGAAGGTAGGCGTTTGCCACGGCAAGCGCGGCCTGGTCGGGCGCCTTGAGCCCTGGGGTTAGCGTTATCGCCGCAAAGCCGAGGGAGAGCGTAGGGATCAAGATAAAGAGAAACAACGGCATGAGCGCTATGGATCTGCGAAGGACCTTTAAGTCCTTTGCCCCCATCCACCATACCCAACCCGTGGGCCATATGGACAGGGTCGAAACTATTATGGAACTGCTGAAAAAACGATACGACCACGCGCCCATGGGCCCGGGCAGCGTCAAATGCTTCGGGGAATTTTCCGCCACGGAGCGAAAGATCTCGCCGAACCACCAGGAGCCGAAGGCGGCCTTTGCCACCCAGATGCCAGCGACCCAAGCCATCACAAACATAAGGATTCCTTGAAAGACATTGGTCCACCCTATGGCCCTCATGCCACCTATAAAAATGTAAGCTGCCATGCTCACCATCACTATAGAAGCCCCTAACCCCATGGAGAGGCGCCCGCCGCTAACGGCATTTAAGACATAGGCGCACCCCATGGCCTGAGTTACGGCATAGGCTATGAGGCCAAAGGACGTTACCACTGCAAAGGCAGCGCCCAAAAATGGGCTTTCGTAGCGCTCGGCCACGGCTTGGGCCTGAGTGAGGTGCCCCATGCGAAATCCCATTTCCCATACCTTGGGCGCCACGTGAAAAGCTATTATTTCCTGCAACGCCACGTAGATCACGAGGTAGCATATCGCCACTCCGTGGACGTAGGCAAAACCCGGCGCTCCCAACATGGAAAAGGCGCTTATGATTCCGGCGGCGTTCAAGAAATACATAACCATAAAACCCATAGCATGCCCCGCCAAACCCCACTCCTCCACCTTTGACATGATGCGCCCTCTGGCGGCGGTCACACCTATCGCTATAGCCACGCCCACATACCCAAGTGTGATCCAAAATTGAATAGGCATGCGCTAATCTCCCCTAATGTCGGCCAAAAACAACACGGCGGCGGTCGCTATAGCCACGAAGAAGCTCCAAACTTCAAGCAGCGGCAACCCCAAAAATAACACGGGCCTGTTGAAGATCGCTATGACGGGCCAAAGGCCGCACAGCGCCAGGACTGCGTACATGACAAAAAACACCCTACGTCTCCCACCTTTTGATCTTGATCCCGCATTCATCGAAGCCTCACCCCCTCGAGCAATCTCTCGGTTAAACCCAAAGCCAACTGCGTGGCGGACATAACGTCATTCAGGTCGACCAGCTCCACGGGCGAATGGGCATAGCGCCTGGGAATGCCTATAGTGCCCACAGGGGCCCCATCTCCTGACGTCTTTATGGCAGACGAGTCCGTGGCAGCCACCGGGAGTATAGCAAGCTGATAGGGTATGCCTTTTTCATCCGCCACATCCCGCAGCAGCCGTTTAATCGGTTCAGCCATTATTTCGCCCATGCTCACCCCGCCGCTCATGACGGGTATCACCACACCACCCCCGAGACGAGCGTTTATATCCTTGGTCATGCTGGCATCGGGCGTATCTCCAGAGGGGACAGTATCCAGCACAAAGGCGCAATCGGGGCGCACTGCCGCGGCAGCCACAGCAGCCCCTCTGCACCCCACCTCCTCTTGAGCGGTGAAGGCCAAAACGACCTCGGCCGACGAGGGGGATTCACAAAAGTCTCTTGTCCACAGAAGCTCGGCCAAAAGCAAAAGTGCGGTGCAGCCTGCTCTGTCGTCAACGGCTTTGGCCAAGATTCTGTCGGGGTTTCCCGTCGAGGAAAAAGCCGTCGCGAAAGATATGGGGTCTCCAACCTCTATGCCCAGATCGCATATCTCCTCTGAGCTTGAAGCCCCTACGTCCACATACATGTCCCTCGTGCCCTGGGGCTTCTCTGAACCCTCCATCAGATAACCAGGCCTCGTGCCGATGGTGCCGTTTATCCCCTTTATCCTGACAGGCGTTCTCGAAAGGAAGGCGTCTGGGATAACTCCCACTTTCTCGAACCTGATAAAGCCGTCTGGCTCTACGCCCTTCACCATCAAACCCACTTCGTCCATGTGGGCGCAAAACATCAACTTGAGCGAGGGCTCGCCGCTTCCTAAGCGAAGGTTGGCGAGCACGTTTCCCATGACGTCCCTCCTGACGCCTGCATGCAACTGCGAAAGGCGGGAGCTTATATAGTCTGCCACCGGTTTCTCAAACCCCGAGACGCCGTCGACGGAAACGAGATCCTTTAAAATAGACATCCCTTTCGCCTTCATAATTTCTCACTTCCTTATGCGTAGAGCTAAACGTCGGATTCGAAATCGAGGAATATAATAAGAATACACCCTGCCGGTGCAACCGGTCGAGCATATCCACGGGGAGATGGAGACATATGAAGATATTGTGCATATCGGGAAGCCCAAGGGGAAAACGTAGCAATACATTTAAGCTCATGGAGGAGGCAGCTTCAGGGATCGCTGCAGTGGAGCGGGATGTTTCCGTAGAATATGTGCACCTTGCGAATCTAAAGGTAGAATTCTGCACAGGATGCGACACCTGCCACAGAAAACTCCTCTTTTGCCCGCTGAAAGATGACGTCGCGCCGGTGCTACACTCTATGAGGGAAGCGGACGCGATCATCCTCGCGTCGCCTGTTTACATAAACCACGTGACGGCGCAGCTCAAGGCGCTCTTGGACCGCTCAAGCCCCTTCATCCATTGCCAGATGCTCGCGGGCAAGCATGGAGCATCCCTCGCCACATCGGGAGGCGGCCCTCACGCCATGGTTTTGGACTACTTGAAGGAATATCTCGTAAGTTGCGGCGTCCAGTATGTGGGCGGCGTCTCCGGCCCAGTGTCTCGCTTCGATTCGATGAAGGAGGAAGCGAAAGCCTTAGGGGCCGACCTCGCCAAAGCAGTGAAGGGGCATATAGCATACCCCGACCAGCTATCCGCCATGGAAAAGCGGCGGGAGTTCTTCAAGGGCGTAATCGCTTCCAGAAAAGAAGAATGGAAGGGCGAATACGAATACTGGAAAGAAAAAGGGTGGATTTGAGAGCCCCTTTTTGCTCTTATGCCCAACCCAGTGTTAAGCTCCGCGGCACGACATACACAACTTCGAACCGACAGAGATCCGACAAGTGTCCTCACCGAGTCAGCCAATTGTCGAGCCTTAGTCCTTCGATCCGCCGAAAGTGTCGTTCGTTGTTGGTCACCAGCACCAAGTCGTTGGCTAACGCAATGCCAGCAATTAAGATGTCGGCGTCGTCCAAGGGTGTACCCTTAAGCCACAGTCTCGCGCAAATTTCGGCCGCCTCTCTGCTTTCTGCCACGTTGAGCGGCCAGACGCAGCTGGCAGCAGCCATTTTCTCAAACTGCTCGGCCTTTTGCTGTGCCTTGGCGTATAGCAGTCCCCGACGGATCTCGTAATAGGTGATAATGCTGAAATCCAGACGTCCTAATTGCTCTACATATTCCCGCGCACGGTTGACCACTGCTGGTGCGCCTTTAAGGTAAAACGAAAGCGTATCCGTGTCGAGCAGGCTCTTCTTCATAATACCGGCAACCTTCGTGAAAACCTGAGCCGCCGGCTGAGCGCCTCCTCATAGGCGACACGCTGGTCTTCGGTCAGGTCGCTGAGCATCCCTGCACACTCAAGGGTCAGTCGAGTCGTCTCGGCAGTAGGTAGCGGGTTAATCGATACCTCAACCTGCGTCCCCTCGGGCAACGGTAACTCCTCCCTCAGCTCAATAATCTTTCCCCTCGCGACGCCGAGATAAGGCATGGATTATCACCTCTTTTCTAACTTATTTTATCATAATCCCACTTGTTGGACCTCCTTGCAGTTTCACTCCTCTGTCACGCTTCGAGAGTATAATCGCTTCCTGGAAGGGCGAATACGAATACTGGAAAGAAAAAGGGTGGATTTGAGAGCCCACTTATCTTAAAATAAAATTGATTTGATCGATGGAGAGG
>LGFQ01000093.1 GCA_001508935.1 Synergistales bacterium 54_24 | reverse complement strand
ACTATGGCGCCGAGCGCCTTTTCCTCTATGGTGGAAAGCCCGCCTTCGATGTTACCTGCGGTGGGTTGTGAGCCCCGCAGATCCACTCCCACGCGCAGGATCCTCTCTTCGTATTGCGTAACTATCCTCTGCAGCTTCTGCCTCACCTCGTCGTTTGCGCACCTTTTGAGCAAGATATGCTCGGCGCCGAAGAACTCTGGCGTTTCGCCAAATACCGCAGACCCTCCCCAGTCTAATGTGATATCAACGGCTTTTCCAGCGGCCGGGTTTGCCGCTATGCCGGATGTGGTGTCTGAAGAGCCGCATTTGACGCCAAGTCGGATTTTACTTGTTGGATGAGGCGTCCTTTTTTGCTTTAAAAGCACCTCTTCCATTCGCGAGACGATCCTCCGGCCTTCTTCGACCGCGTTTGTCATTCCTCCACTGCCGTGGATTGTCAGCTTTTCGACCCACCTGCCGCCGGATTTTATGCCCTCGTAAACGGCCTGAAGGTCTGTGGATTCACACCCCAAGCCTACGAGCAGCGTCGCCCCCACATTTGGGTTGAGCCCCAACCCTATCAAGGTTTTGGTGACCATCTCGAGATCCGGCTTGAGTTGCCCGCAGCCGCTGTTGTGCAACAGTGGGCGGCACAGCGTAAACCCTTCGGCAATGTCTGCGATAACTTCGTTGGCACAGAAGACAGTTGGAATAACGGCCACGTAATTTCTCGTGCCCACCGTCCCGTCTTCCCTTTCGTATCCTAAAAATGTCGGCACCTTCATCCCATCGCCTCCTCTTAACCTTATTATATTCTACCGTTGCCCGGCGGTGCTTTCGCTAAAACCTGTGAGCCTTTTTCGATCGAAAAAATGAACAGGGCCGGCTTTCTATTGACATGAAGGAAAGGATCTGTGTATCATAATCTTGCTGTTTCATATTTAAGATATAGTTTTTACTAAATGAAACAATATTGATTAGGAGGTGGCGCAAAATTGAGCATTAAAAAGTACGAGATACTCCAGAAGATACACGAAAAGGGCATCGTCGCCATCGTCAGGGCGAAGGATGCAGAGACCGGTTCAAAGCTGGCCGATGCCATCTTTGAGGGAGGCATTCCGGCCGTCGAGGTTGCGATGACTGTGCCCAATGCCATCGAAATCATGAAGGAGATGGCCAAAACCTATGGCAGCAAGGGGCTGATATTGGGTGCTGGGACCGTGCTCGACTCGGAGACTGCGCGGCAGTGCATATTGGCTGGAGCCGAATATATCGTTGCTCCCAATTTGAACGAAGACGTAGTAAGGTTGTGTAATCGCTATGCTGTGCCGTGCATGCCAGGTGTAGGAAGTGTTACAGAGCTGTTGCGCGCCCTTGAGCTCGGTGTCGACGTGGTGAAGGTCTTCCCTGGTGAGGTGCTCGGCCCCAATTTCGTCAAGGCAGTCTTGGGACCCGTCCCGTATGCCAAGATGATGCCCACCGGAGGGGTGTCACCTGACAATTTGGATGAGTGGTTCAAAGCCGGAGCTTTCGCCGTCGGCATGGGGTCGGCACTGACCAAGCCGGGGGGTGTCGAAGGCGACTACGAGGCTGTGAAGCGCACGGCCAAGGAAGTTGTGGATAAGATCGCCGAGATCAAGAAGAGGCTCGGTGCCAAAAGCCCTAAATAAGTGGTTTAAATTTTAAGCAAGGAGGCGAAAAGCATGGCCAAAATCGTGACATTTGGGGAGATCATGTTGCGCCTTTCCCCTCCAGACCACGAGGTGATCCTGCAGAGCCCCGTCTTTGAGGCCACATTCGGCGGAGCCGAAGCTAATGTGGCGGTATCACTCGCAAACCTCGGCGAGGATGTAAGTTATGTCACCGCTGTTCCGGCGAATGTGCTTGGCGATGCCATGGTGAGGGAGGTGCGCAAGTTCGGCGTATGCACGCGCCATATAAGGCGGAGCGGCGAGAGGCTCGGCATCTACTTCACCGAGAAGGGCGCCTGCATGCGCCCCTCCAAAGTGGTTTACGACAGGGCGCACTCTTCTATAGCTGACGTAAAACCCGGCGACTTCGATTGGGATGCGATCTTCGACGGAGTCGAGTGGTTCCATGTGACCGGCATCACGCCAGCCATAGCAAAAGGCACCGCAGAAGTCACCATAGAGGCCGTAAAGAAGTGCAAGGAGAAAGGCATCACAGTTTCTTGCGACCTCAATTTCCGAAAAAAATTGTGGAAGTGGGGAAAGAGTGCCCCTGAGGTGATGGGCGAAATTGTACAATATGCAGATCTTGCCATTGGCAACGAAGAAGACTGCCAGCATTCGTTGGGTATCCAGGCAGATATAGACGTAACCAAAGGCGAACTCGACGTAGAGCAGTATAAAAAACTCACCGATAAGGTCTTGAAGGCCTTCCCCAACCTCGAGCGCATTGCCATAACCTTAAGAGAGAGCCACAGCGCCGATGACAACGACTGGTCCGCCGTCCTGGCCGACAGGGAAAACTTCTATGTGAGTCGGAAATACCCCATAAGGGACATCGTGGATCGCGTGGGCGGCGGCGACTCCTTCGCTGCGGGCTTGATCTACGGCCTCAGGAATCTCTCTTCCCCCAAAGAGGCGCTCGAGTTCGCTGTGGCCTTCTCCGCTTTGAAGCACACTATACCTGGCGATTTCAATTACGCGTCCAAGGAGGATGCCTTCACCCTTATGAAGGGGGATGTCAGCGGCCGCGTCCAGCGTTAAATAGCGATCGAGTTTAGGCGAAGGCGCTCGACGTGATCTTGGTCGGCTCCGTAGGCGCTCGGCTCTAAGGGTTGTAGCCGGGCGCCGAATGGAGCTTTCGGATAAAGGCCTTGTGTGCCGAGAAAGGATAGCGCCTATGAAGATAAAAGAAGCTACGACGGGCCTTTACAGAGTCCCGTTGCGAAACCCCCACGCAGATGCGACGCATGGCCATATGAACCAGGTTGAGCTCGTAATCGTTAAGCTCTTTACCGACGTAGGGATTGAGGCATCCGGCTACGCCTACACCATAGGCAGAGGTGGCGCTGCCATAAAGGCGTTGATCGATCAAGAGCTCATACACCTCCTCTTGAATGAAGACCCCAGATACGTAGAAAGCTTATGGGAAAAGATGTGGTGGCAACTCCACTGGGTCGGCAGAGGTGGAGTTGCCACTTTTGCTATAAGTGCCATAGACATGGCGCTTTGGGATGCGATAGCGAAGGCAGCTGCTCAACCCTTAGGTGCCATTTTGGGCTTGCATAGGGATAGAGTGCCGGTCTACGGGAGCGGCGTAGACTTGAATTTGACGCTGGACGAACTTCTTGAGGAAGTCGGGTGCTTCGTGGAGCGCGGCTTTACCGCGGTGAAAATAAAGGTGGGCAAAAACGACCCAGAAGAGGACCTCGAGCGGGTGAACGCCGTCAGGAACTTCCTCGACGGCGCGCGAGGGAGGGGACGCATAGTTCTCATGGTCGACGCCAACATGAGGTGGGATGTCCCAAAGGCCATCACGATGGGGAGGGAGTTTGAGAAACTCGGCGTATTGTGGCTCGAAGAGCCTCTCATCCCCGACGACGTGGAAGGTCATGCCAAGGTAGCAAATGCGCTTTCTATGGCTGTGGCTGCAGGCGAGAACTTGCATTCCAAATATGAGTTCAAGCGCTACATCTCAGCAGGCGCGCTCGACATAGTCCAGCCCGATGTCGTCACGTTGGGGGGCGTTACAGAATGGCTAAAGGTCGCGGCCATTGCTGAGGCGTGGAACCTGCCCGTGGCCACGCACTTCGCCGACGAAATCCATGTGCACCTGCTTTGCGCCATACCTAACGCCATGTACCTTGAGCACCACGCATATAGGCTCGACGACTACCTGATAAACCCCCTCGTCTTGAAGGATGGATATGCCATTATGCCCGATGTGCCTGGCCACGGCGTCTACTTCGACGAAACCAAACTCACCCCCATTGATGGTGTAAAATGATGACATAGACATTGTGTTTGGTTGAGTGATTTGCAAGTAAGTTCCAATGCAATCTACGCTTTTATGGTTTATCTTCAAAGACTACTCCAGATCAAGATTGTGTTAAGTTCATTTAGGAAAAAAGCAAGCAATGTAGCAGGTTTAAGTGAAATATTTATCAATGAGGGGGAATTATTGATTTGAGGATCAGTCAGAGGGCAAAGGGAGTTCCTCGTTCAGGCATACGTGAAATGTTTGATATGGCTCCTAAGTACAAAAATGTGATCAGTCTCGGTATAGGAGAGCCAGGGTTCCCGACGCCTGAGCATATCGTAGAAGCGGGGGCTAAAGCGCTGTATGAAGGGCATACCAAATACACGCCTAACGCTGGAATTTCTGACTTACGAAAGGCCATCGCAGAGAGGGCTTCTTTGGATGGCCTTAGCGTTGACCAGCAAAATGTAATAGTAACTACCGGAGCTGGTGAAGCAATCCTGCTTGCCTTGCTGTCTACCGTAGACCCTGGAGACGAGGTGTTGCTTCCTGATCCGGCTTGGCCTAATTATTTGGGCCAGGTTGCACTATCTGGAGCTCAGTTGAAATTTGTGAAAACGTATGACCGTGACCATTTCCATTTGAAGGCTGAAGCCATTGAAAAAGCTGTAGGAGAGCGCACGCGCGCCATTATAATTAACTCTCCCTCCAATCCCACGGGAGCCGTCTTAAGCGAAGAAGAGCTTGAAGATATTTCAAGAATTATTTTGAGTCACAATTTGGTCGTAATTTCGGACGAAACTTACTCGAATATCCTCTTTGACGGAAGAAAACATACAAGCATTGCTTCTTTGCCTGATATGGCAGACCACACTATCGTTGTAAACAGCTTTTCTAAGACATATGCCATGACAGGGTGGAGGGTAGGCTATGCGATAGGCCCATCGGATGTGATAAGTCAGATGGCAAAGCTACAAGAGAGCGTATCTTCTTGCGTAAATGCGGCTGCCCAACAGGCATGCTTGGCTGCTCTAAAGGGGTCGCAGGATTGTGTTGAAGAGATGGTTAAGGGATACAGAGAGCGCAGAGATTTGCTCTTGAGCGGGTTAGCGGAACTGCCTGGGATCGACTGCTTAATGCCTGAGGGGAGTTTTTATGCGTTCCCCAACATAACGAAGTTCGGGCTTTCTTCGAAGGAATTTGCCCTCATGCTCTTGGAAAAGGCGCAAGTGGTGGTGGTACCGGGCACGGCTTTCGGCGAAGGAGGCGAGGGATACCTTAGGGTGTCTTTTTGCGGAAGTATTGAGAGCATAAAGGAGGCTCTAAGTCGGTTACAGAATTTGCTACGTTAAATTGAAATGATAGTTACATACACATAAAGGGGAGGTATACAAAATGAAAACACAGGGCTCGCGGTTCGCTTTGTGGCTTTTAGCAGCTTCTGCTCTCGGTGGCATTGTAGGCTATATAGTTGGTGAACCCATTAATGTTATTAAACCGCTGGGAGACCTGTTCTATAGACTCTTGTTTATGATAGTGCCGATCTTAGTATTCTTCTCCCTTTGCTCCTCTTTCGCGCGAGTAGGCGATATACGTCGATAGTGTAACCTATTTTGTGTATGGCTCTTGAGAAATAAAATACCTCCTGGTGGGCAGTGCCAGCCGCCAAATTATACACACCAGG
>LGFQ01000092.1 GCA_001508935.1 Synergistales bacterium 54_24 | reverse complement strand
TATTTGGCCCCCTTCAACGCGCCCATCCGCCCCCTTCGACAAAATCGAAACTATGGTAGGGCAAAAGAATAACCATAACAAGGCCACCTATAGTTGGACTTTTCTTCAGTCGAAGTTGGGGTGTAAAATCGGCCATGGGAAAGCGAACGAAGGCTGCCGAAGGGGGCGATACATTGTGAGGATAATCGATGCCCATGCGCATATAGGTTATTTCGGTGGTTTCTTCAACGTAGGGATCACTGCGGACGAGTTAGTGCGACAAATGGACGAATATAACATCGAAAAGGCCGTTCTGTGTGCCCTGAACAACGAAGACACAAAGGCGGCTGTGCGCAAGCATCCTGGTAGGTTTGTCGGGCTTGCGTGGGTTAACCCTTGGGATGGTCCCAAAGCTGTGGAGGAGGCGAGGCGGTATATCGAAATGGAAGGGTTCAAAGGCATCAAGCTGCATCCCTTGCTGCACGCCTTTGTCGCAAACGATGACGTCGTTCACCCCATTGCAGAAGCCGCCAGAGAGATGCGGGTTCCCCTCTTTATCCACTCTGGACACCCACCTTTTTCGCTTCCTTGGAGCATCGCCCAGTTGGCGGAGCTTTTCCCCGATGTAAAGATGGTGATGATCCACATGGGCCACGGGCACGGGGTATATATCCAGGCGGCTATCGACATGGCCAAGAAATATCCGAACCTATACTTAGAAACCTCGGGTATGCCGATGCACACGAAAATCAAGGAAGGTTACGAGGGCGTCGGCCATGACAGGATCATGTTCGGGACAGATGCCCCCTTTCATCACCCTTCTGTAGAGATTCAGCGAAGCCGCGTAAGCGGGCTTAATGAAGCTCAATTAGAAGACCTTTTCTACAACAATATAGTCAAGTTGCTTGGGATATGAAGATAGGGTCCTGCGGAGCGCGGTCGATCTGTTCTTACATGGTAAAATGACCGCGACATGTCGAACATCGCCTTACGGATGGAGGTAGACGAGATGACGGATTGGAGCGTTTGGCATAGCGAGAAAGCTGGTAGGGTTCAACCTTCGGTCATAAGTGAGATGATGTATTTGGTCAAAGAAAGGAGGGCCTTGTCCTTCACAGCTGGTGAGCCCTCTGTAGATCTATTTCCCTTAGACGGCTTAAAAGAAGCTTTTAACAAGGCCTTTAGCGACCCGTCTGTATTGAGCTACCATCCCGACAACGCGGGCCTCAAAGAATTGAGGGAGTGGATCGTCCAGTGGATGGCTGAAGACAAACTCCTCCCGCCGTGGGTTTCGGCTGGAAACGTCATACTCACCAACGGCTCTCAGGAGGGGGTGAACCTGATAGCCGAGGCGCTCATAAACCCCGGCGATGTCATTATGACGGAGAGCCCATCGTATCCGGAGGCCATGGGGACCTTCAGGAAGGAGGGCGCGCGGTTCGCCCCCGTTCTCGTGGACAAAGACGGGCCAGATTTAAACGCCATGGAGGGAGTATTGCAGCGAGAGCGCGTGAAGTGCTTTTACACCATCGTGAACTTCCAGAATCCCACGGGGTGCACCACCTCTGACGACCGCAAGGCCCGAGTGCTGGAGCTGGCGAAATCGCACGGCTTTTTCATCATAGAAGACGACCCGTATCGCAACCTTCGCCTCGAGGGAGAGCCCACGGATAGCTACATCCGCATGGCCGGTTCTGACGACAGGGTCATATATTTGGGGAGTTTTTCGAAAATCCTGGCGCCGGGACTGCGCTGCGGCTGGCTTGTGGCGCCATCGAGCTTGGCGTCGAAACTCGTGGAGCTTCGTGTGTCTATTGAAATTTCTCTTTCGGCTTTGGTGCAGAGAGCGGTTTACGAATTTTTGAAATGCACAGACCTAAAAAGTCACTTAGAATCGCTACGCTCGGTTTATAGAAAGAGGCGCGATGCGTTGGTCTCCGCCTTGCGCGAGCACGCTGTTCCCTTAGGGGTGCGCTTCGACGTCCCCAAAGGGGGCTTTTTCTTGTGGGGAGAAATTCCCGGTGTAGAGAACATATATGAACTTGCCAAATTTGCGATATTGGAGGAGGGCGTGGGCTTTATCCCGGGAAAGCCCTTTTACCCGGACGGCGCCGGGCCTGAAGGATCTATGCGCCTCTCCTATGCTAAAGTCTCACCCGAAGAGGCGAAAGAGGGAGCCGTCAGGCTTTCTCGAGCCATCCAAAAATTTAGGGAGATAGAGGCTGCGTTGAGCCAGAGCGGCTTGGCACAGCTTCGCAAATAATGAAGAAATGAAGATAGGCTCGTTCGAGTTCAACCTCAGGGAGTTTGCAGGCTCATTGGGGGACTTGGGGACGCTATTTCCCCTGGCGGTAGGATACATCGCCGTCTGCGGCATGGACCCCACCGGCATGCTCGTCATGATGGGGGCCGCCAACATCGCCACGGGCCTCATTTACAAACTCCCCATGCCCATAGAGCCCATGAAGGTGCTCGCCGTTATGGCCATAGCGCAGCAGTGGAGGCCATCCCTGATATACGCCTCGGGCTTTGCCATGGGGATAGTGTGGCTTCTGATGTATCTGACCGGCGCCATAAAGCTCGTGGCCCGATATACCCCGCGCGAGGTCATAAGGGGAATTCAGGTATCCTTGGGGCTCTTGCTTGCCATGGAGGCCCTCGGTATGGTGGCCACGGAGCTCTTTTTGGCCGTCCTTTCCGTCGTTATCATCGTTTTCCTGAGGGACAGCCGCCGCGCTCCGGCGTCCATCGTGCTCGTGGCGTTGGGGGTGCTTTTGGTCTTTTTGAGGGAGGGCAGCGCTGCCCTCCCCGCCATTTCCATATCCCTTCCTTCGATCGAGCGCTTCACCTTCGGCGAAGTTTGGGAATCCCTGGTGCGAGCAGGCTTTGCGCAGGTGCCGCTCACTGCCACAAACGCCGTAATCGCCACGAGCGCTCTCATCAGCCACTACTGGCCCGATAAAAAAGTGCCCGAGTCCAAACTTGCCTTGAACATGGGCATAATGAACCTGGTGATGCCGTTTTTTGGGGGTATGCCACTCTGCCACGGCGCCGGCGGGCTCGCGGGGCAATATTTTTTCGGCGCCAGAACCGGTGGCACAAACATACTGGAGGGTGTATGGGAAATCTCTTTGGGGCTTTTCTTCGGCGCCTCTATAGCTACGATATTCGGGGCCTTCCCGCAGGCGATAACGGGCGCTATGTTGCTTTTGGTCGGCCTCGAACTCATGCGCTTCGCCAAGGACTTGCCCATGGAGGCGCACTCGCTTTCGGCGGCCGTTACAGTGCTCGTCTCTGTCTTTTCCAACATGGCCTTCGGTTACGCCGCAGGCATGGCCTTTCACTACATCTGCTTTTCCCGCAAGGGCGGCGCGCACGCCGCGTAACGAAAAATCCTAAGGGCCTTCGAGGCCCTGCTTTCGCAGGAACTCTCGAACCTGCCTGATGAACTCCCTGACGTCGGCCAGGTTCTCGGTCAAAATGGCGTAGAGCTCTTCGTCTGTGACCTCGCTATAGAGAGGCACCATGCGATTGCGGTATCCAGCCATTTAGACCAGTCGTGCGCCCAGTTGTGCGTCGACGGCACCGATACGCTCCAGTCCTCGGGCGATGGATTTGTATTCCCCTGCGAGCTCCACATGCCCCGACTTCGCAAGTATGTGGCGCCCCACATCGAAAATGACCTCCAGGGAACGCCTGAGGTAGCTTTCTGCTGCGCCGGTCTTCGTCTTATCCGACAGAAACTCCTCCTCTGGCAGATGGGAGAGCTCCTCAAGAATGGATAGGTAGCTTGAAAGCGAAACCAGGCGTCCTTCGATCAGTGCGAGATTGAGCAAGGCCTCACACCTCTTCCAAAGCCTCTTGGAGGAACCTCTTCAGGAAAGGGCGAAAGTCGGCGGCACAGCGCAAGACCATCATCTCGTAGCCATCCCTTGCCTCCTCGGAGGCGCAGAAAGCGCAGATCCCCTTGATGGCCTCGAATTGAAAGACAGAATGATGTTCCTCCAGGAAGACCAAATCGAGCCTGAAGGGCTTGAAGACCTCCTCAAGCTCGTTGTAGAGATCAGAATAAAGCTTGGCCCTCTGCCCTGGCGGCGGCAGGGGTTTTGCCGTGACCACGCCCACGTCCAGGTCGGCAAGTTGGTCTGAGGGAACCTCGTTTCTTCCCTCCAAGAGCCCGAAGCCGGCCTCTGCCTGAGAGCCGAACAGATACACGAGGATTACGTCATGATCGGCACATATTCCCTTCAGCCTTTGCATCCTCGGATGCATCCTAACATCCTCCATGTTTACGGTATAAATAGGCTTTTAGCCGCCCCTGCTCACCCTCATAGTTGATTTTACACCTCGACCGAGCTACCATTAAGACCTTTCAGTTTGATCAATGACTCAAGTTGCTATCGCATGAGTTTGCACAAGAAAGCCGCACGTGACCCTCGCTACAGGCGCCTCATGACCCTTCGGGCGTTAAAGCAGGAATTCTTTTGCCAAAAATAGTGCGGTCAGGATGGACATGGTGAGGCTGACCTGTCGTCCTCTGCCCGTTAGGAGCTTGATGAGGGTGTAGGAGATTATGCCCCAGGCGATGCCTTCCGCGATGGAATATGTAAAGGGCATCGTAAAGATAGCGATCGCTGCGGGGACCATCTCCGTGATGTCATCGAAGTTGAGCCCCTTCAAGGCCTGCATCATGAATACCCCAACCATAATGAGGGCCGGCGAGGTAGCAGCTGCAGGGACGATGCGCGCTATGGGGGAGAAGAAAAGGGCACCTAAAAAAAGGACCGCCACTACACATGATACAAGCCCCGTGCGCCCGCCTTCTTCCACTCCAGAAGCGCTCTCTACATATGTGGTGACCGTGCTAGTCCCAAGGCAAGCCCCTACGGCGGTGGCCACGGCATCGGCCGTGAGCGCTTTATTCGCGCGCGGCAGGTTTCCCTTCTCGTCCAGGAAACCGGCGCGGGCCGAAACGCCAATGAGCGTACCTAATGTATCAAAGAGATCGACGAAGAGAAAGGTTATCACGACTCCTACCATGGTTATGTTCATCAAGCTTTTGAGGTCGAATTTGAATAAGATCGGAGACAAACTCGGCGGTGTCGACACTATGCCTTGAGGCGGAGAGGTGACGCCGAGTGGTATGGCAGCTAAGGTCACCGCCAAGATCCCCCACAGGAGTGCACCTTTAACTTTATACGCGTGAAGCACGGCCATGAGAAGAAGTCCGCAGAGCGAAAGGATGGGAGCCGGCTTTGTGAGGTCTCCCAAGCTCACCAAGGTAGCTGGGTTATCGACTACGATCCCAGCTCCGACGAGGCCGATGAGCGCTATAAAAAGGCCTATTCCAGCGCTTACGGCGAGTTTCAAGTTGTAAGGCACGGCGTTAACAATGGCTTCGCGGACGCGCGAGGCCGTAAGCAGTATAAAAAGTATGCCGTCTAAGAGCACGGCCGCTAAGGCCGTCTGCCAACTTACCTTCATGCCTATTACTACGGTGAAGGCGAAGAAGGCGTTTAACCCCATGCCTGGTGCGAGGGCAAAGGGGTAGTTTGCGTATAGCCCCATGATCAATGTCCCTATTGCGGAAGCCAGGCATGTAGCCGTCATGACGGCGCCGAAGTCCATGCCCGTTTCGCTTAAAATCGCGGGGTTTACGAAAATGATATAAGCCATCGTCATAAACGTGGTAATGCCCGCTATGACCTCCGTGCGTACGCTGCTTTTACGTTCGCTGATTCCGAAACGCCTGTCGAGCCATTCGCCCAAGGGTAAACACCTCCAGGTTTTTGTTTGCATGCCGACCTAAATTATGAGCTTAGAGGCTCTACAGTGCAACCCTTCGTTTTTCTTGAGTTGGTTAAGAATTTAGCCTAAGGACAAAAGACGGCTACGCCCTATACTTCCTGTA
>LGFQ01000091.1 GCA_001508935.1 Synergistales bacterium 54_24 | reverse complement strand
TTGACAGCAAGGGAAGGGTGTTACGCTTGCCCGGTGCGCTGTAAGCGCGTTGTGCGCTCAGAGGAACACGGGATTGATCCCGCTTATGGCGGGCCAGAATATGAGACGCTCGCTGCGCTCGGTTCCCTCTGTATGATAGACGACCTGAACGCAGTAGCCTTAGGAAACCAAATCTGCAACCAATATACCATGGATACGATCAGCGCCGGCATGGTTATAGCGTGGGCTATGGAGTGCTTCGAGGCCGGTATATTGACAAAGTCCGATACAGATGGAATAGAGCTCACCTTCGGCAACGCTCAGGCGATGTTGCAGATGTTGGAGAAAATGGGCAAGCGAGAGGGTTTTGGCGATATTTTGGCCGAAGGTTCAGTCAGGGCCGCTCAGAAAATAGGTAGAGGCTCTGAAAAGTTCGTCCTCGCCGTAAAGGGGCAGGAGCTGCCCATGCATGATGCCAGAGGCAAGTATGCGGTGGGTTTGGGATACGCAACCTGTGAGCGCGGCGCTGACCATATGGTTGTGGGTCACGACACGATGTTAAATACCGAAAGCTATAGCTTTGTAAACACTATGCCTCCCATGGGAGTTTATTCTCCCACGAGTGCGACGGAGTATTCACCGCTCAAAGTCAGGACGTTCGCATACTTGAGCTATTGGTGGAGCTTTTTCAACGAGGCTGGAATATGCCAATTTGTCCCCGTTCCGAGGAGCGCCATGCCTATTTCCGATGTGTTGGGCGCATTAAAGGCCTACACTGGCTGGAATACCTCCCTTTGGGAGGTCATGAAGGCCGGCGAAAGAGGTATAACTATGGCGAGGGTCTTTAACCTGAGGGAAGGATTTTCGGCAAGCGACGACAAGTTCCCGGAGAGGCTTCATCAGCCACTGGAAAACGGGGCCATGAAAGGAGCCTTTGTGCCTAAGGAAGATTTAAACAAAGCCATAAAACTCTATTACGGCATGATGGGCTGGGACGAAAACGGCATTCCCACCGAAGAAAAACTGCTTGAGTTGGGACTCGATTGGCTGGTACAAAAATGAGTTAAGCATCTTTTGCATATGGGGTCGCCCGTTTTCGGGCGGCCTTCTATGCGCTCAGGAGATTTTAAGGAGGGAGCACGATGGGTGAGTCGAGCTGCGATGTTGAATCGAGAGTCCGCAATGCGTCTTTGCGTTCTCGCATTATGTCTCCTCAAGAAGCCGCCAAAATCGTCAAAGACGGCATGTGTGTAGGATGTAGCGGGTTTACCCCATCCGGCTATCCCAAAGCTGTGCCGCTGGCCATAGCCGAGAGGGTGCGCAAGGGAGAAAGACTACAAATAACCCTCTGGACTGGAGCTTCCGTGGGGCCGGAACTCGACGGAGAGCTCACTGAAGCTGGGGCCATACGCAGACGCTTTCCATATCAGACCGAAGAGCGGATAAGGAAGGCCATCAACGATGGCAGAGTGTCGTTCCAGGACCTCCATCTCTCCATGACTGCCCAAAATATGCGATACGGCTTCTACGGCAATATGGATTTGGCCATCGTCGAAGCTGTGGCCATAACCGAAGAGGGACATCTCATTCCGTCCACATCCGTCGGTAACTCACCGACCTTCGTCAAGCAAGCGAAAGAGGTAATCGTAGAGGTCAATCTCACCCAGCCGCTGGAGCTCGAGGGATTACATGATATCTATATTCCGGATGACCCGCCAAGCAGAAAACCTATACCGATCGTAAAGGTGAGCGATCGCGTGGGCACGCCATACATAGAGTGCGGTACGGACAAAATTGCAGCTATAGTATTCTGCGATATACCCGACAAGCAACGCCCCCTATCTTCTATAGACGAGACGAGCAGGCGAATGGCCCAAAACCTGTTAGACCTTCTCGATTTAGAAGTAAAGGCGGCTCGATTGCCCAAAGAGCTCCTTCCCTTGCAGTCGGGAGTCGGAAGCGTCGCCAACGCTGTGATGGCAGGGCTTATGGAATGGCCTACCGATGGCCTTTTGGTTTATACAGAGGTCATTCAAGATTCCGTTTTAGATCTCTTCGATGCAGGGAAGTTGGATTTCGCCTCGGGAACATCTTTCACCCCGAGCCCCCAAGGGGCTCAGAGGCTTTATTCCAACCTCACAGAATACAGGAAAAAGGTACTGCTGCGACCTCAAGAAATAAGCAATCATCCCGAGATCATAAGGCGGTTGGGGGTCATCTCGATGAACACGGCCATAGAAGTGGATATATATGGTCATGTTAATTCTACTATGGTGTCTGGCACTCACATGATGAACGGCATCGGCGGCTCCGGCGACTTCGCGAGAAACGCGTATCTTTCCATTTTTCTCTGCCCCTCTACGGCAAAGGGCGGTGCCGTTTCCAGGGTCGTCCCATTCTGTTGCCATGTAGACCACACGGAGCACGATGTAGATGTGGTGGTGACGGAGTATGGCGTAGCTGACCTGCGAGGGCTCTCTCCTCGCGAGCGGGCTCGCCAGATTGTAGAAAAGTGCGCTCATCCGGACTACAGACCGCTCTTAGAAGACTACATGCGCAAGGCCGAATCTGAGGGAGGCCACGAGCCCCACCTCTTAGACGAATGTTTCTCTAAGCGTCTGCGCGAGAGATAATCCTTATTCCTTTGCGGTCTTTCTGGCTTTGCTGCCTTTAAAAGTAAAGGTTTTAGCCTTAGTGAGCGGCTATACAACTTGCTAAAAAGGTATTCTCAAGAAGAAGGGAAGAATAAACCCGTGAAAATAGGCTTCATTGGATTGGGTACCATGGGGAGCCGGATGGCAGCTCGCCTGTTGGATGCGGGGCATCCTCTCCTTGTCTACAACCGAACTGCAGCCAAACTGAAACCCCTCATTGCCGAGGGAGCTCTGGCCGCAAGCTCCATCGCTGAAGTTTCAAAAAAGACGGATGTGCTGTTTACCAGTTTATCCATGCCTGCGGATGTAGAAGAAGTTTATTTGGGCGAAAACGGGGTTTTATCCAGCGGGCATGAAGGATTGGCCTGTGTGGATTGCACTACTGTAGGTGTAGATACAAGTCGGAAAGTCTATGCAGAAGCGGTCAAACGAAAGATTTTCTATCTGGATGCCCCGGTCAGCGGTGGCCCGGAGGGAGCCGAAAAGGGAACCCTGACCGTTATGGTGGGGGGAAACCGCGAAATCTTCGCCAGGGTGGAACCCATTTTGAGAGTCATCGGGGAAAACGTTCAGTACTTGGGGGAAAGCGGCTCGGGCAGCGCGGCAAAGTTGATCAACCAATACTTGGTGGCGGTCAACCTCCTGGCCGCTGCGGAGGTGATGGTCGCTGCGGGTAAAATCGGGCTGAACCAAAAACAGCTCTACGAACTGTTGCGGGTCAGTTACGGTCAGAGCAAAATGTTGGAGCGCCTCATGGAGCAATTTGTCCTCCCAGGCAACTTTGAACCCGGCGGCGCGATGAAATATCTGCTGAAAGATTTGCACCTTTCCAACGAGTTGCTCTCTCAAAGTGGCATAAAGCCGATATCTGGCAAGGTTGCCCAAGACGTCTATGAAAAAGCTTCCTCGGCCGGCTGGGGAGATAAAGACATGGCTTCCATATATTGTTGGCTGACAGAGAGGTTCGCTGGCTGATCGGTTTTACGATAACGTGCTATCCATAAGGGAAGACATGCAACCCGCAAGGCGCAGCATGTGACAGTGAAGCATAGATAGGAGGTAGTGCATCATGGAAAGCCTGCACATTGATGCAAAAAGGGTGAAAGAGCTGGACAAAAAATATAACCTCCACTCCTGGAGCGCCCAAGGCGCCCTCGACCCCGCGGCCATCGTCAAGGCAGAGGGGATATACCTTTGGGATGCTGACGGCAAGCGTTATTTCGACATGTCCTCTCAGCTCGTAAACGTTAACATCGGCCATGGAAACAAGAAGGTGATAGAGGCGATAAAACTTCAGGCAGAGAAGATGCCTTACCTGGAGCCGAAGCACGCCGTAGACGTGAGGGCGGAGCTCGCCAGGAAGATCATAGAAGAAGTCGCTCCAGACAACATGGGCAAAGTCTTTTTCACCCTCGGAGGGGCCGACGCAAACGAAAACGCCATCAAGATAGCTCGTATGTACACCGGCCGCAACAAGATCTTCTCCCGCTACCGCTCCTACCACGGTGCCACATACGGTGCAGCGAACCTCACAGGCGAGCCGAGGAGGTTTCCCTCAGAGCCGGGCATCCCTGGTTTTGTAAAGTTCTTTGACCCGTATCTGTACAGGGCTGGCATCGACTTCCCCAGCGAAGAAGCGGCGAGCGCCTATTACGTGGAAAAGTTCAGGGAGCAGGTCCTATACGAAGGGCCGAAGAACGTAGCGGCGGTATTTCTTGAGACGGTCACAGGGAGTAACGGCGTCATCATCCCTCCTAAAGGGTACTTAGCCGGCATAAGGAAGGTGTGCGATGAGTTCGGCATAGTAATGGTATGCGACGAGGTCATGGCCGGATGGGGCAGGACCGGCGAGTGGTTCGCAGTAAATAACTGGAACGTAAAGCCCGACATCATCACGTTCGCCAAGGGCATAACGTGCGGCTATGTGCCTTTGGGCGGCGTCATCGTGAGCGAGGAGATCGCCTCATACTTCGACGACCATCCCCTCATGTGCGGCTTAACCTACAGCGCTCATCCCATAAGCTGTGCCGCAGGCATAGCCACAATAGACGTGTACAAAGAAGAAAACCTCCTGCAGAACTCTAAAAGCATGGGCAAGGTCTTGGGAGAGGAATTGGAAAAGCTCAAAGAGAAGCACGCCTGCGTGGGCGACGTGCGATATATAGGGCTATTTTCCGCCGTCGAGCTCGTCAAGGACAAAAAGACTAAAGAGGCGCTCGTCCCCTACGGAAGCGACCCGGAGCGCATAATGCCTAAGATAATAAAGATGCTCTTCGAGAAGGGTTTTTCCACATATTCCCACGAGAACAACGTCATAGTGGCCCCTCCGCTCATCATAAAAGAAAACGAACTTAAGGAAGCGATGCTTATACTTGACGATATCTTAGGTTGGGTAGATTTATACGTTGCCAACTAACAGAAAAGTCAGTAAATATAGCAATTAGTTTTACCAATGTGTTACAATAGGGCTCGATTGCCGAGCCCTATTTTTTTAAACGATCCCTTGGAGGTGTCATTAGTGAAGCTACTTGAATATCAAGGCAAGGCCCTTTTTTCAGGGCATGGGATTGTCGTGCCATGGGGAAAAGTGGCAAAAACGCCCGAAGAAGCGGAGAGGGTTTTCGAGGAACTGAGAATGCCCGTTGTAGTGAAAGCTCAAGTTGCTACAGGAGGTAGAGGGAAGGCTGGTGGCGTCAAGCTCGCTTCATCTTCAAAAGAGGTAAAAGGAGCAGCCAGTGCAATCCTCGGCATGAAAATCAAAGGAAATGTCGTAAGGTCGCTTCTCGTAGAGGAAGCCTTGGACTTGGATAAAGAGATGTATCTGAGCTTCACGGTTGACAGCAGCAACAGCAATGTGCTGTTTATGTTCTCTCCCGAGGGCGGCATGGATATAGAAGAACTCGCCAGAGAAAAACCCGATCGCCTGCTGAGATGGCATATAGAAGACGTTGGCTCGACCAAGGAGTACGAACTTCGCAATCGCATCAGAAAACTCGGCCTCAGGGGCAAGGAATTGGTTGAGCTTTCTTCATTGGCTTTTAGGGTATGTCAATGTTTTTATAAGAACGATCTCCTCTTGCTCGAAATAAACCCGCTCTGCCGCCTGAAGGATGGCAGGTTTGTGGCAGCAGACGCCAAGGTCGAAGTCGACGATAATGCTCTGTTCAGACATGAAGAGTTGAAGGCGGTCGAAGAGGTGATCGAAGACCCCTTTGAGCGCGAGGCGCGCGAGATCGGCGTTACATATGTAAATGTTGGTGGAAACGTCGG
>LGFQ01000090.1 GCA_001508935.1 Synergistales bacterium 54_24 | reverse complement strand
ACAAAACGCAGTATCATGGAAATCAAGGCTTCGTTCGGATTTACCAAAGAGTCAACTGGCAGAAATCGATCCATGTTCAAATACGTCTTATGGCGCACCACGGCTATGCTCTTCTTCGCGCCCAGGGCTTTGCCCAACACGGCGATTAGTATATTGGTCTCGTCATTGGCCGTCGTGCAAACGAAGCCATCGACATTCTCGACGCCCTCCTGTTTCAAGAATTCCTCATCGTCGGCGCTGGCACACAATACGACGGTCTTTTTCAACTCTTGGGCCAGGCGCTCGCATTTCTCCTTGTCCATATCGATCAACCTTACGTCGATGAAATTTGGGCTGCGTTCAAGCCTGGAAGCGAGTTGAAAGCCTATTTTGCCCCCTCCCACGATGAAGACGCGGTGTAAGGGGCGCCTCTTTTTGGGCTGCAATAACGATTCCACAAAGGGGAGGTCTTCTCTCATGCACACGAGATAACAGAGATCGCCCTCGCAAAACCTCGAGTCGCCGGACGGGACAAAGCCCTCATCGCCCTTATCTATGAAAACGATGATAGATCGAAGTTTTGGATATCGCTTTCTGACATCGCTCAAAGTCGTGTTGACCACTGGCAAATCGGGAGCTACTCGAAAGGCATATATGCCGACCTGTCCCCTGATGAGCTCTCCGGCGTAAGAAGCAGCCTGCACGAAAAGCAGCTCTTCGATCTCCCTCGCCACCGACCGTTCGGGAGAAGCCATGAGATCGATCCCAAACTCGTGAGCCCATGCCTGCGTATCGGTGAACTCCAGACTTCGCACTCTGGATATGACTCGCTTAACGCCCGCCCTCTTGGCGATCCAGCAGGCCAATATGTTCACCTCATCCCGATCGGTACAGCCGACCAAAAGGTCTACATTCCCACCCTGCCGCACGCCCGCCTTTGCTAAAACTTGAGGGCGGGCGCCGTTCCCCCGGATCACCATGGCATCGAGCTCGCCATCGGCTTTAGCTGCTTTTTCCTCATCCTGTTCGATGATTATGACATCGTGGTTCTCCTCTATCAATTTTTGAGCGAGGCTAAATCCGACTTCCCCGGCACCTACTATTGCGACGCGCATTTTCGCACCCCTTGTGTTATCCTTGTCAAAGCAATTTCATAACGATGGATATTATAGACCAATGAGGGGGGGTGAAATCGTGCCCGATCAACCCAAAATAGCCTTGGTCATAGCCGGAGGAACCATCGGCATGAGTTACAGCGAGCGAGAGGGTGGCTACGCTCCGGCTCTCGGAGCCCAAGATATGTTCCGATGGATCGACAAAGCTCAACTTAATTGTTCCATAGAGGTGGTCGACTGGAGCCACCAACCCGGCTGCCATTACACCACCAGGATGACTATAGACCTCATTCAGATACTCCGCAAACTTGTGGAGGACGGCTTCGAAGGCATAGCGGTCACCTGTGGCACAGACGCTATGGAAGAGATGGCATATCTTGCGGACCTGCTCTGGGCTTATCCGCAGCCGTTGATATTCACGGGAGCCATGATACCATCGGACCACATCGGCACAGACGCCATCCTGAACTTAAATCAGGCCGTTTTAGCGGCCGCTTCAAAGGCCACCTGGGGGTTAGGGGTCCTCGTTTGCATGCAAGACCAACTCTTCGCTGCCTCAGAGGTCTGTAAGGTGACAAATTACCGCAGAGATGCCTTTGAGGCGCCTGAACGCGGCCCAGTCGGAGAGATAGTGGAGAGGAACGTTCAAATCTTGAGGTCGCCAAAGCGGGCTACGCCCTTGCCGGAGCCGGTCGTGCCAGCAAAGGATGTCGAAATAATCTGGGCCTCTTTGGGCGGAGGCGAGATGTTGTTGAACCTCCTGACCGAAGAAGAGCTGGACGGGATAGTGTTGGCTGCCTTCGGATCTGGCAACGTAAATCCTCTGTGGTTACCGCCCATTAAGAACATGGTTCGGCGGGGAATCCCGGTCGTTCTGACATCGCGTTGCCAGAGGGGACAGGTTCTGTCAATATATAGCTATGAAGGCAGTGCCCTAAAATTATTTAAAGCAGGTGTGCTAAACGGAGGGCGCCTGTCTCCGCTACAGGCGCGGCTAAAGTTGGCCGTCGGAATCGGCGCAGGCTACACTGGTGACGTCCTGCAGCAATATCTCCTACGCTAAATATGTGAGACGTGAAATAGGGGCTAAGAAACACAAAAACTAACGACCCGACTCCATAGGCGCTATGAGCCGATGAGAGCAACTTTGGCAATCCCCAAGGCACTATACGAAGGGAACTAAGGCTACAAGGAGGAAAATGAGCCAG
Source organism: Synergistales bacterium 54_24 (assembly GCA_001508935.1). Taxonomy (GTDB): domain Bacteria; phylum Synergistota; class Synergistia; order Synergistales; family Thermosynergistaceae; genus Thermosynergistes. The sequence goes on along the minus strand of LGFQ01000090.1, from coordinate 3,655 downwards.
CGTAGGCCGCTCAATTTGACCGCTCGGCCGAGAAGCGCAAAAAGCGTCACGGCGGAAACGAGGGAAAGCTGCGGAAACCAGACGAGCTCGCCGGGAAGCAGCCTGGAAAGAGCACTCAGGCCGAACTCGCACAGGGCAAAAATGAACTCCACTCCCCAAAGGGCCCACCCCACCAAAGGAAGCGGCAAAAGGGCCAAGAGCGAAGCCGCTGCCCCGAGGGGAAAGAGCAGCGAAAAGGCTGGGATGGCGACGAGGTTTACGATCAATCCCCCCAAGGGGACGCTGCCGAAGGTGTAGGCTATCTGCGCCGCCGTCGTGCACCAAACGGTGGGGCTGGCCGCGACGGCACCGTACCAGGTGCGCGCCACGCTTGCCAAGGAGGCGAGCGTCAAAGCGGCCAGCACCGAAAGCCTCCACCCCACATCCCAAAACCACCAGGGGCGCCACAAAAGCAACGCTACGGCCGCAAGAGACACGGAGTGCACCGGAGATTGAGGGCGGCCGATCCATCCGGCCAATATCATCGCCTCGATCATGAGCGCAGCCCTCAGGGCGCTCGGTGCGGCACCAGTCATCAGCGTATAAAGCCATATACAAGCGCTCACCCACGCCGGCGCGAGAGGCACATTCCGGAAGAGCTTGCGAAATACGACGGCTACCAAACCGACATGAAAACCTGATACGGCAAGGAGGTGCACGGTGCCCCACCGACGATGCCGTTCCTCGAGCTCCGGATCTCTGACCCCCAATAGGGCAGCGCTCATGTAGCCGCGCAGGCGCGGAGGGAGCCTCAAAAGCAGAAAGCGCCGCAGTCGCGTGCGCCACCATCCCAAAAGCGAACCACCGCCGCCTGAGCGCTTAAGCTCCGTCGTCAAGACTTCGCCGCTCACGCCCCTGGCTCTCCAATACAGATGCGGATCGAACTCCCCGGGCTCTCGAGCCTCGGAAAGCCGACGTGGAAAACCTTTGAGGTAGACGCTGTCGCCTTCTTTCAACGCCAGCGCAGGCGAGGCATAGATGAGCCACCTCCTGCCCGATACATCCATCACGAGGGCCCTTCTGCCTCCCCATGGCCGCTCCATGACTACAACGCCCTTCCCCTCGACAGCCTGAGGAAGCGTGGGCTCGACAGAAGCCCTCCAAGAGATGAAAAACCCTCCCAAAGCTGCGAGAGCTACGAGTAAGGATGCCACACAAGCTAGCCTTTTATCCATCCTCTTGGCGCTGAGGAGCGAGAGGCCCAGGGCGGCGAGCCCTCCTATCGCCCCACAAACCGAGGGAGGCGCTCCCCTTGAAAAGGAAAGGAGGGCACCGCTCCAACCCAAAAGCAGAACCAGCGCGGGAGAAGTGTGCAAAAGCGTCACGGTGAACCCACGGTTATGAGATTTCGAATGGCTTCTAACTTCTTCGGGCCTATCCCCTTGACCTGCAGCAGGTCTTCGACGCGCTCAAAGAGCCCACGGCTTTCCCTGTAAGCTATTATGGCCTCTGCCGTTTTCGGTCCGATCCCGGGAAGCCGCTCAAGATCTTCCTTAGAGGCCTTGTTTATGTCAATCAAACCGGCGGAAGCGCTACCTAAAAAGCTCCCCTTTTTCTGATTCTCCTGGGTCATAAAGCCTTGCGTCGTCGCCTTGTCCTCACCCTCCCTGGGGACGTGCACATGGACGCCGTCGGCCAGTTTTGCCGCAAGGTTTATGGATTCAGCGTCGGCCTCGTCCGTAAGCCCGCCGGATTTCTCAACGAGCTGATAGACTCTGGAGCCGGCGGGTAGGCTGTAAACGCCGGGCCGCGCGACAGCGCCGGTGACGTAAACCACCCACTCCTCTTCTTTAAGGGGCGCTGCGACCTGTTCCACTTGCGCCTCCTGGGACCTAACCCCTAAGGAGGGACCGGCTTCAGTGGTGGGTCCATCATCGGAAAAACGACCGGAGAAAGTCCAAAGCAAAAACGAAGCCAACAGGAAGCAGCCCACACCGCCTGCGAGGAAAAGGAAGCCGCGCCATCTACCCTGCCCTATCACGGACTTCACGCTCCCGCAGGGGAAAAGTATGCAAGGAGAGGACCTCTCCGTGGAGGCACCAATGTTCGGCGCGCACAAATTTAACGAGGGCAAACTTCCCCAAGCAATTTGCGTCTCCTGGCACGATCACCACTTTGTCGGTAGTGGTTCGGCCCTGAAGCAACCCCTCGCCTTTGGGGGCGAAACCGTCGAGCAAGACTTCGCATTCCTTCCCCACGAGGCTCTTGTTGATCTCGAGCGCTATCTCGGATTGGAGGGCGTTTACTGCGCAGAGGCGCTCCCTCTTTGTCTCTTCCGAAACCTGCCCTGTCATCCGCGCAGCGGGCGTGCCTTCTCTGGGGGAATAGGATGCCGTATGCACTTGATCGAAGCGAAAAGTCTCCAGGGCTCGAAGGGAGGCCCTGAAATCTTCGTCGCTTTCCGTGGGAAAGCCCACGATGAGATCGCTGGTCAAGCCGAGCTGGGGCAAGGCATCCCTCAGTTTCTCCACCTTTGCGGCGTATTCAGCCACGGTGTAGCCGCGGTTCATGAGGCGCAAGATCCGGTCGCTTCCGGATTGTATCGGCAGGTTGACCGAGGGGCAGATAGATTCAACCCGCGCCATGGCTTCGATCAGATCGTCCGTGAAGTCGCGCGGATGAGACGTGGTGAAGCGCAACCTGACAAGGCCGGGAATGGACGCCACATCCTCCAAAAGGCGGGGGAAGCTATATCCCTTCAGGTCGCGGCCGTAGCTGTTCACGTTTTGCCCTACAAGCGTGACCTCCAATACGCCGCTTTTGACGAGGCGCTCCACCTCGCAGATCACGTCTTCTGGCCTGCGAGAGCGAAAACGCCCGCGCACATAAGGCACGATACAATAGGTGCAGAAGTTGTCGCAACCATGTGCTATCGTCACATACGCCTTATAGGGGTTACTTCGCACGATGGGGATCTCGTCTAAGTCTATAATTTCCCTGGCGTCTGCGTCGAGGAGAAGATGCCTTTTCCCGTTTCGCAGCGCGTCCTCAAGTGCCTCCGGCACCAATCCGAGATGTCTGGGCCCGGCCACCAGGCGCACCCAGGGGAAACGGCGCATCAACCCCTCGCCCATCCGCTGAGCCATGCACCCGATCACGGCCACAAGAGGCCGCGAAGCGCGAGACCAGGAACGGCCGTGCCGCCCCAGTGCGCTCAACACCTTCTGTTCGGCCTTCTCTCTGATGCTGCACGTCACAAAGACGATCACTTCAGCCGTGTCTTCCGGCGCCTCGACCCATCCTCTATTTACCAACGCACTTCTGAGGCGGTCGGCATCATAGACGTTCATCTGGCAACCAAAAACATGCAGATGAAACCTCACCATGTTCGGCACTCAACTTCACCACCGAAAAAATTAGCTCAAACACCTGGGTACATATAACGCCTATTGAAAATAGCTTTTAATATTATACCAGAGGATGCGGAAGGGGAAGGGTAAATACGGCGGTGCAGGTAGGTTCATGCATCATACACCGAGTATAATTGTAAAGACGAACATGCGGCAATAAACTCTGACGCCGAAAGGGAGCTTGTCAAGTTTTTAGTTGAAATTTCATGTGGCTCCTGTATCATGTTTCTAACCTCCTTACGCTGCTGTCTCCAATGCTTTTTGAT
>LGFQ01000015.1 GCA_001508935.1 Synergistales bacterium 54_24 | reverse complement strand
ACGTGCTCCCTCGTCTGAGGCATGGGACCGTCGGCTGCCGATACCACCAAGATGGCGCCGTCCATCTGAGCTGCGCCGGTGATCATGTTCTTTATGTAGTCTGCGTGTCCCGGGCAGTCTATGTGGGCGTAGTGGCGGTGTTCCGTCTCGTATTCCACGTGAGATATGTTTATCGTTATCCCACGCTCCCTCTCCTCAGGGGCCTTATCGATCTGCTCGAAGGGCACGAAGTTGGCCCATCCCTTGCGGCTCAACGTCTTCGTGATAGCAGCGGTGAGCGTGGTCTTACCATGGTCTATGTGACCGATGGTGCCTATGTTCAAGTGCGACTTGCTCCTTGTGAATTTCTCTTTGGCCATGTCTACAAACAACCCCCTTTGTCCTTCGAAGGCAATGCCTGCGGCTTCTAAACGTTACCTCGCTACATTCTTCAGCTTTACAAAGTCCTCATGACACGAATTTTAAGCGCAAATGATTATAACACAAACCTAACACAAAAAAGACCCAGAGCTCTTAAGAAACCCTGGACCTCTACCTTCTTTAAAAAATGGAGCCGACTGCCGGAATCGAACCGGCGACCCCTTCCTTACCATGGAAGTGCTCTGCCTGCTGAGCTAAGTCGGCAAAAACACATGGTGGGGGGGGCAGGGTTCGAACCTGCGAAGGCATACGCCGGCAGATTTACAGTCTGCAGCCTTTGACCGCTTGGCTACCCCCCCGCACACGGCAATGTTATCTTACCAGCTTCCCATATGTTGTCAAGAGCTGCCGCGCAGGACAGCACGGCAGCTCTTGAAGTGCTACAATTTAGGTTCTACGTAGTGCGGCTCCATCAACGGCCGCCACTTAGCCATCTCGCTCTCGAACATATCCAGCTCGGGCCCCACTTCCTTTGGGACGTACGGCTGATAGGGAATCCGTTCGGAAAGCTCTCCGAATTCGTCCTTCACCTTCTTAAGCTGCTCGGGGTCGGCTATCAGATCAACGGCGGTAGATGTGAGCACCTTGGCACCGATGAGCATTCCTTTATGCCCTATGCTCGTGGAACCTACGGCCACAACGCCCCATGAATGACCCGGTATTCCCTTCGGCCAACAAGGCGTCCTCAAGGTAGCTACGGGAGCGACGAGGCTTATCTCACCCACGTCTGTAGAGCCCCCGCCGGTAAATACCGCAGGAGGCGGTGTGAAGATGAGCTTGTCTGGCAGCCCGGTCTGATCCTTGCCCATGTTCTTCTGCACTTCCTTGGCAAAGGATTGCTCTTCCTCGGCCCATTCGGGCAGGCCTATCTGTTCCATGTTTTTGTATATCAGCTTAGCTAACGCGTCATTCGAGTGCTTTTGATGATAAGCCTTTATAACCTGCACATCGTATGAGCAGCCAGATGCAAGAGCTCCAGCTTTGACGCAGTTTTCGAACTTTTTATACGTTTCAGGTAACCTATCGTCGGTGTCTCGCACATAAGCCATCACCACTACTTTATCGGGGACGATGTTCGGCCATGCCCCGCCCTCTTGGATGATGTAATGGATCCTGTTAGTGAAATATAGGTGCTCCCTCAGATATTCTACGGCCACACCCATTATGTTAGCCGCATCCAGAGCACTAACGCCGTCCCACGGCGCCGAACCGGCGTGAGCACTCTTTCCGGTGAAGGTAATCCTCAAGAGCATCAGGGCACTGGTGTGGACACCGCTCTCGGCTTCGAATTTATTGGCAGGATGATTGTCTAGCACCACGTCGGTCCCGTCAAAGATCCCCTCTCGAGCCATGAAAATCTTGGCGCTGCCGGATTCTTCGGCAGGACAACCGAAGAATTTCACCGTGCCTGAGATGCCATGCTTTTCCATTGCATGTTTTAAAGCTATAGCTGAGGCCGCCCCAGTTGTGCCGAGGAGGTTATGGCCACATCCGTGGCCGGGAGCTCCTTCCACGACAGGCTCCTTATAGGGCACAGCCTTCTGGGATAATCCCGGCAAAGCGTCGTACTCGCCAGTGAAACCAATCACAGGCCCTCCAGACCCCCATGTCGCCACCATGGCCGTCGGCATTCCCGCCACGCCCATTTCCACCTTAAACCCATATTTCTCGAGGAGCCTTTTCAAAACATCGGAAGACTTGAACTCTTGGAAGCCCAGCTCGGCGTAGCTCCAAATCGCATCAGCTACAGAGGCAAGTTCTTCGGTATGGCCGTCAAGAAAAGCGACTGCATCGCTCTTCGCAGCTTCGAAATCAACCTGGGTTACAGCAGCGGAGGCTAAAGCAGGGAGAGAAGCCATCGCCATGAGGAGCACGCCTATACCGCAGGCTCGCAACCACTTCCACATCACACGCATAGCCCACCATCTCCCCTATATGAAATATGAACCATTGCTTTATATTATAGACGCTATTTATTATGAAGCAGGACCCCGGTGAATTCTTTAAAAAATATCTCCAGAGAAACGCTCTCGTTGCAGAAGAGATCTTTGCTCTTTACCTGCGGTTCATCCAGGATGTTCTATCTTGGTATCCTTGAACAGAATCATAGCTATCAAGCTCGGGCTGCCGTACGGCATCTAAGCCAGAGCTCGGAGGCGAGATAAGCTGCAGCTGCAACGATGATTATAGCCGCACCTGATGTAAGGTTAAAGCGATAGGCCAAAAAGAGGCCCGAGAGAGAAAAGGCGAGGCTTAAGAGAGAAGAAAGGACCATCATGCCCGCCAGAGAACGGCAATACTTCTCGGCCATATACGGCGGAATGGAAAGCAGCGCTATCACCAAGATCAACCCTATCATCCTGATGACGAGGACAATTGAAAGTGACATAAGTATTATCAAGGCGAAGTGCAGATGTGCCACTGGCACTCCCCTCACGCGAGCGAATTCTTCATCGTACGAGTAGGCCAAAAGCTGGCCATAAAACAACGGCACGAGCGCACATAAAAGGACCGCCATGAAAGTCATGAAAATTATATCCGTCTTTGTGACCATGAGTATGCTGCCGAAGAGATAACTCATCAAATCCGCTACGTATCCCGGAGTGAGATCGGCAAAAAGCACTCCTATGGCCATGCCTACAGCCCAAACGATACCTATGATCGCGTCTGCCCTGGATTGTCTCTTTAGCGTCACCCATGCCATAAAGAGGGAGGAGGCTAAGGCGAAAACCATCGCCCCAAGTTGTGGCGAAAAGCCGAAAAAGAGCGCCATGCCGATTCCGCCATAGGCTGCGTGCGCAACACCTCCAGCCATAGCCACCAAGCGCTTGGTAACCACCATCGTGCCGACTATACCGCAGATGACGCTGGTCAGACACGCAGCAGCTAAGGCGTTGCGCATGAAATCGTATTGAAGCGCTTCAAACATTATCCTTACCCTCGTGACGGGCCAAGACACGGTGAGGAATGCCATGCGCTATAATCTCGACCGGGCAAGATCCATAGGCGAGTTTCACCATTTCTGGCTTTATCTCATTCGAGCTGTGGTAATACACGGTGCCGTTCACACATGCTACAGCCGTGGCATAGCTTGAAATGACCGATACATCGTGGCTTACGACTACAATCGTAATCATCTTGTTCAGCTCTCGCAGCTTGTCGTAGAGGATGCCCTGTGCTTCCACATCCACGCTGGCGGTAGGCTCGTCCAAAAGCAATATCTTAGGCTCCGAGGCCAAGGCTCTCGCTATGAGGACGCGCTGGCGCTGTCCCTGGGAGAGCTCGCCCATCCTGACAAGCTCGTATCCCCCCATCCCTATCTCTTCAAGTGCCTCTTGCGCCTTGATCTTGTCCTGTTTTTCATAAAAGCCTTTCAAACCTCGGAGTCTGCCCATGAGGACCACATCTAACGCCGTGACTGGAAAATCGAGGCTGAAGTTCGAATTCTGTGGTACATATCCCAACAGACGCGATGCGCGCCTTGGCTCAACGCCAAACACGCGAACCCTCCCACGCTGAGGCCTGTAAAGCCCCAAGGCGAGCTTCAAGAGCGTCGTCTTTCCCCCTCCATTGGGACCGATAATGGCCAGAAATTCCCTCTGGGGCACAGTAAATGAAGCCCCCCGCACTGCTGGGGAGCAATTGTATGAAAACCACACATCTTCAAAGAGGATGTCAGGTACATCTAAGGCCACCTACAACACCTCCGCAAGGATTTTAGACACAGCTTTAAGGTTCTCAACCCAATCCTCGGCGAGTGGATCGATCTCTACCAATCTCGCTCCGATAGCATCGGCGATAACTTTAGCACCGACCTTCGAATGCTGAGGAGAGACGAGAATCGCCTTCGTCCCTTCGAGCCTTGCCATCTCGATCAAGCGGGCCAGATTGGCCCCTTTAGGCTCCTTCCCCTCCGCTTCTATGGAAACTTGGATTAACCCATAGTCATTGGCAAAATATCCCCACGCGGGATGGAAGACTATGAACTTTTTGCCGCGCACGCCCTTCAAGTTTTCCCATAGCTCCGCATCCAGGTCGGCTATCTCCTTCAAAAAAGCCCTGTAGTTCTTTCTATAAGTATCTTTCCCTTCGGGGTCGACGGATACGAGACCGCGGTAGACATTGTCGGCGATCCTCAAAGCCACAAGTGGCGATGTCCAGATATGCGGATCTGAATGACCTCCTTCGTGGCCGTCATCTTCGATGAGTGGAATGCCATAGGCAGCGTCCACCACTACTAATTTTGGGTTCGCAGCCTTTATCTTTGGTAAAAGGTTCGCTTCGAAAGGAAAGCCAGTGACAAAGTAGGCGCGGGCGCTGGAGAGCGCTGCCATTTGCTTGGGCTTGGGTTCAAACGTATGGGGATCATCGCCAGATCCGATCAAAGCCTCCGCTTTGATTACACTGCCACCTATGCGCTCGACGAAATACGCCATCGGCGGCACCGACGCAAATGCCACAAACGCCTCTTCGCCCGAAGCCAAGTGGGTATCTATTGCACATTCTGCGACGACAAGGACCAGCAAAAAGAAGACCGCATAAATAAACCGCCTCAACATTATTTTCCTCCTTCTTCATGATTGATCAACTGCTCTTTCCTGCATTTAGCGCACAACCCTTCGAGCATTAACGTCACCCGGCGAACCTCAAAACCCTCTCCTGCCAACGAGATGAGCTCCTTGGAATCATCGAAATTGAACGGCCGCAGGCAGAACAGACGCCCGCATTTTTCGCACCTGAAATGCGCATGAGGTGGGTTGTGAATGCATGCTTTAGCGTAATAGCGGCAATTTCCTATCTCTCCAACGCACCTCACCAACCCCTCCCTCTCGAAGAGCCTCACAGCACGATAAACTGTAGCCAAGTCCACGCGCTTTTCAGATGGGAGAGCTTGGTGCAATTCTTTCGCAGTAAAGTAACAACCCATATCGAATATCTTTTGTAGTATCGCCAGGCGCTGTTCCGTTACAGTAAGCCCTTTGGCTTTTAAAGCCTCGCGAGCATCGCAGAGATCCATAGATTTATTTTACACCAGCTGCAAACGATTTGCAACTAATTTCGGCTATTGACATGTCCAACATCGGGAAGTAAAATACTGAATACAAGAATAGCAATAACAAGCAATAAAATATAATCATTTCAAGGAGGTGGGCACATGAAGATAGACCAGGAGCTCTGCATATGCTGTCTTAAGTGTCTTCCCTACTGTCCCGTGGATGCGATCATAAACGGACCCGAAGGAGTGTATATAGACCAGGAGCTCTGCGCTGAGTGCGGAACGTGCCTTCGTACGGCAGGTTGCCCAACCGGTGCGCTCCAAGAACCTGAGGATGTCTATAAGGAACCGAGATCCGTGCGTAAATTCTTCTCCGACCCCACAACGACGCACAAGGAGACGATGATTCCAGGGCGAGGCACAGAAGAAGTCAAAACCAATGATGTAACTGGACGCGTAAAACGAGGCCAGGTAGGTATAGGGATAGAAATGGGACGCCCTGTTTTAGGGACCAAAATGACTGAAGTTGAAAAAATTACCATGCGCCTTGCCCAGATGGGCATTCAATTAGAATACAATAACCCCCTCTTCTATTTGATAGACGACCCACAAAAGGGTACACTCAAAAGTTGGGTTAAAAATGAGCGAGTCGTTTCCTGCATAGTGGAATTCGAAATTCCATTTGACATGTTGAAAGAAGTACTCCAGGCGATAAAAGAACTCGCAAATGAGATAGATACGGTATTTTCTCTCGACGTGGTATCGAGATTCGATGAAAATGGAAACATACCGACAATACCGGTATTAGAAGAGCTTGGTATATGCTATCGCCCAAATGCCAAAATAAACTTGGGCCTTGGACGCCCTCTGCGGGAGGAGTGAGAATATGACTCATTCATTACACAGGCGTGGGGATGTAGAGTCCTTAAGGCGCGACTACGTGCTGTTATTCACCCCAGCTGCTGGCATCAATCACGAGGGTTCTCACGAAAAACTGGAAAAGATCGTAGATATTGTAGCCGAAGCCGGTCCAACCAATATAGGCTCTTACGATGTCAAGAAGAATATCTATGACGGCATAACCATAGAAGACGTAAAAAAGAACCTGCGCATGTCAAAAGTCCCCCGCGTGAGATGTTGCTTCAGCGACAAAAACAAGGTTCTTCAAGTTCTCAAAAAAATAAAAGAGGGAGATTTTGGCATATCAGTAACGGTGAGCGGCCTCATCGACGAAGTCTTAAACATGAGCAAAGAGATAAATTGCAAGCTGCATTCCATAAACCTCTCCTTGGGCGTGTGGGGACGAACCGAAAAGCTGCCCGATGAAACTATAATGGAAATCGTCACCATGTGCGGCCATGGTCTTCTTTCAAAGGCCCTTGTAAAAAAGGAAGCTGAACTGGTACGCAAGGGGAAGAAGAGTATACGGCAGGCAGCTGAGGAATTAGCCAGGCCGTGCACATGCGGCATCGTAAACGTAGACAGGGCTCAAGATATTATTTCTCGATGGATAGCAAGAGATATGTAAGAACATTTTTGTAAATACAAATATAAAGACATAAAGGAGGTAGGTGAAAAAATGAGAAAGTCAGTCACTTTGTTGGCAGTGTTAGGGTTGGTTCTGGGACTTTGCGGCTCTGGACCAGCATGGGCTGCGTATCCAGACAAACCGATTACCTTCGTGGTGCCATTCTCTGCAGGTGGCGGAAGTGATGTCATGGCCCGCGCCATTACCAAGGTCTTCCAGGATGAGAAGCTGTTGCCGCAACCATTGGTTGTAGAAAATAGGCCTGGCGGCAGCGGCGCCGTTGGCTACGCCTATGTAGCCAGAAGAGTTGGCGACCCGTATATCATCGCGACCGTGAGTTCCAGTTTTTGGACTACACCCCTTACGGCGGAATCTCCGGTAAACTACGAAGACTTTACCCCAATTTCGGGTTTGGGCCTCGACCCATTCCTCCTTATGGTAAACCCAAAATCACCTTATAAGACTTTAGAAGATGTAATAAAAGCGGCCAAAGAAAAGCCGATGGGACTTACGGTGGGCGGCACAAGTCTTTCTGACGACAGAGTTTGTACTGGGCTACTCGAAAAGGCCGCCGGAATTAAGTTCAACTACGTTCCTTTTGAGGGTGGTGGAGAAGCCATGACGGCCCTCCTTGGGGGGCACGTGGACCTATGTTGGGCTAACCCTGGAGAGGCGCTCAATCAGCTTGAGGCAGGAAGAGCTGTAGCATTAGCAGTGAGCGTGGAAGAGCGCCTTGCACAATTGCCAGATGTTCCCACTTTTTCTGAAGCAGGATATCCCCAAGTGGTCCACTATCAACTCCGCGGTATCGTAGCGCCTAAGAATGTTCCTGAAGAGGCCGTAAAGGTATTAGAAGCAGCCTTCAAGAAACTTCACGAGAGTCAAGCATGGCAGAAGGATTATATGGAGCGTTTTATGGTGACACCTCGTTACTATAATGCCAAAGATTTCGCCAATGCTATAGTAGAGCGTAATAACGCTTATATAGCTGTATATAAAGAAATAGGTGTATTGAAGTAAATAGAGCTAAATCAAAAGGATATCGTACAATAACACTAAAATCACAAGAGTTTCAAGGGGAAGCAAAGGTCGCTTCCCCTTGAAACTCAGAGAAGAGAGGAGTGCTAAATGAAGCGAGGCACGCAAATATCGGCTGTAGTTTTGCTCCTCTTGGCAATTTATATTATGGTCACAAGCATAAAGAAGTTGGGATACAAGCTCAACGGCCTGCCAGGGCCAGGCTACGCCCCGTTTTGGATCGCCTTTTTTTTAGTCATCTTCGCCTTGGGGATACTATGGGAGGCAAAGAGGCTGCCCGGTGGTTCTATATTCACACGGCGGACGCTTAAGATGTTGGCTATTTTGACTACAGCAGGCATCATCACCATCCTCCTTGCGCTATTCTTGGGGCTCCTAACGAGCTTAGCCCTCGTAGCTGGGGCTTTGGTATTGCTCTTGGGAGGCTCATTGAAACAAGCTGTCGTCACCGTTCCAACCGTGGGCATATGCTTTTACTTGCTCTTTCAAAGGCTCCTTATGGTGTCTTTCCCAAAAGGGCCATTCGGCTTTTAGGGGGTCGATGTTATGGAGACGCTTGAGTTGCTAATTAACGGCTTTGCCGTAGCTCTACAGGGACAAAGTCTCTTGGCTTGCCTGATAGGCGTAATCGGAGGCGTTATAATTGGTGCCTTGCCAGGCCTTGGCCCATCCACCGGCGTAGCTGTCCTGCTTCCCCTCACCTTTGGCAGAAATCCCACTACGGCCATTATTATGCTTGCCGGCATCTACTACGGAGCCATGTTCGGCGGAGCCATATCTTCGACCCTCATCAACACCCCAGGCGACTCAGCAGCAGTGATGACGTGCGTAGACGGTCACCCTCTGGCCCAACAAGGGCGGGCCGGGGCTGCGCTTGGAATGGCATCCTTGGCATCGTTCATCGGCGGGACGATATCGATAATTATCTTCACGTTTTTAGCACCTAAACTGGCCGAGGCAGTCCTTTGGTTCGGCCCTCCGGAATACTTTGCATTGATGGTCATGGGCCTTTCTACTGTATCAGGACTTACGGGCAAATCTCCCTTTAAAGGTATGGCGTCCATGCTTGTAGGGCTCGCTCTTTCTACAGTAGGCGTGGACCTGGTAACCGGCAAGCCGCGGTTCTGCTTCGGAAGACCCGAGCTGTTCAGCGGGATAGAATTTATCACGGTAGCGCTGGGCCTTTTTGGCATTGCTGAGCTCATCAATCTGGCTGCGGGCGAATCTGGACAACTCAAGCGGACGGAAGTGAAGCTCTCTTTTAGAAATATGCTGCCAAACAAGGAAGACTGGGGTCATTCTTGGCCTCACATATTGCGCGGCACCTTTTTGGGCTTCTTTATAGGCATGCTTCCAGGGGCAGGAGGCACAATAGCTTCCTTTATCTCTTACTCCATGGCAAAGCGCAGATCCAAGAGGCCAGAGCTCTTCGGCAAGGGGGCTATCGAAGGAGTGGCTGCTCCTGAGTCCGCGAACAACGCCGCTTCTGTAGGTGCCTTTGTCCCGCTTCTCGCCTTGGGGGTGCCGGGCTCGGCCACGACAGCTGTGCTCCTGGGTGCACTCATGATGTTTAACTTGCGCCCGGGCCCGCTGATATTCCAGCGGGCACCCGAATTCGTCTGGGGACTTATAGCGTCGATGTATGTGGGCAATGTCATGCTCGTAGCACTACTGCTCTTATTCATAGCCGCCTTCGTAAGAGTACTCGACACCCCAGTTCACCTATTGGTGGCCTCTGTTTTTGTTTTGATCTTAGCAGGCTCTTTTAGCTTAAATGTGGGCATATTTGAAGTTGGGATCACTGTCGCATTTGGGGCAATAGGCTATGTTATGAAAAGGCTCGAATATCCCCCAGCACCGCTTGTGCTAGCCCTCGTTTTAGGGCATATGCTGGAAAATTCCTTCAGGCAATCACTGATCATGTCCCGCGGCGACATGTCTATATTCTTCACCCGTCCCTTATCGCTCATACTACTCGCCGTTGCCGTCGCCGCAGTAGTCATTCCTGCGATTCGAAATTACCAAAGGGCAAGCGCGAGCCGCTCAATATAAAAAAATGGCAACATATCCAATAGGAGCATGAGGGAACAGTATAAATAACTAATAACTGTTCCCTCATGCTCAACTTTCCCCTACAGAGCTAACCTACCTTGTTCTATAACAAGCTTTCCATCCACCCACAGATTGGGCGCAGAGAGCACTCCGTCTAAATGGGTGAGGCTTTTATTTTGACCTCCCAGGGTGAGGTTATCACCCAAGGCAAGGTGAATGCTGCCCAAACGTTTTTTATCCTCGGAGACGGTGGTGCCGTGGCGGGCGGCGGGATTGGTACCCACAGCGAACTCGCCCAAGTTCCAAGAGTTAGAATCACCTTGAGCTGTGAGAATAGCCTGTAAACATCGCGCAGCTTCGCCACCCTCAACCGCTATTACTCGTCCGCGTTCAAAGCGCCAAATTACTGGGTCATGAAGTATGCCGATCTGGTGTAATGAAGAGTCCACTACGACAGCTCCTATGGCCGTCCCCTCCACCGGGGCCATAGCTGCCTCGCCATCAGGAAAACAAGCAATGGTACCAGGGCGGAAAACTCCAGAAAGCTCAAAGCAAGACCGACCAGCTATTGAGAAGGTGATGTTTGTTCCAAGCTCACTGGTGATATGGACCTCCGAACCGGCAGTAAGGAGATCCGACACTGCCTTTGTGATGCGTCCAACCTCGGCATAATCGGCCGTGGCGGCACCACTGCTGAGCGTAGCCACGGAAATTTCTGGCATACCAATGTATTTGCAGCCTCTTTTCAGCGCTGTACGGACAGCATCAGTGTGGGCAAATCCCGTCGAAGTAGCAAAGAGCATTAACTCAGCACCAAGGATCCCTAAGCCTACCACCTGAGTAGGTTCTAAGCCGTGAACTGGTCGGCGCACCATCATCGTAATTGTCGGTTCCAACCCCAGTTCATAGGCTGCAGCCGCTAAAGCTTCAGCTACTTCTGGTTCGACACCGGTGTCGGTAATGATAGCAACCTCCCTAACACCTTCTTTGTTTAGTTCTACTGGTATTCGCGCGTAGCGTTGTATAGTAAAATCATGCATCATTTTTTCCTCCATTCCTTTTCAACAATTGGCTGTTCCATTTAATATCTCTAAATTACATAATACTTTAAAAGAAAAACTCTTCATTATTATAGATGATTTTACATGGACAGAAACAAGTCAGCTCTTTAGCCGTATGCCGTGCAGTTTTATAACCTTTCCTCACTATGTAGATAAATGACAATGCATAATTGCTACTTAGCGTTAGTGACTTCATATCCAGCGTTTACACAATTGTTGACTCCACCTTTATTTCTCTGCAAGCGAGTAAACGCCCAAATTCATATAGCACTAGCAAAACCGCAATATTCTCACCTTCATCAAAGCACGTGATAAAATTTAAAAAGACGATTTCACCTCTAAGTTGCTTCCTTGATCGTCAGTAATAATTCTCTTATTACTCAGCCAAAGCACTAAGCTCCACGATATAAGAAATCACTCGTTTATTATTCACATAATCTTCCATAGTACCATTAAATAGATAAGCCCCGAGTCAAGAAAGCGGATTATTCTCCTCGAAACGAACATTTATGCTTATAAGACGCTGTGGGTTACTTTCTCTCCTCGGTCATACTTACAGCACCTTGGTTAGGAAAGAGCATTTCCTTGAGAATAACCACAGGAAAGGAGCTCTCTCCACATCACCCTCCTCGGAAGTTCTGCTACTTAATCCTATTTAAGTAAACCGACTTCTTTGAAGATGCTCAAATATAGTTCGTTTTGCTTCGCAATTGCATCGCTGAATTCTTTAGCTGGTAGATAGCGCGCCGTTACCATGTTGGGTTCAATATACTCTTTCTGCCAGGTTGGGCTTTCGCTCAACTTTTTAAAAGCCGTCTCTAACACGCTCAAAGCATCTTCCGGAATATCTTTTGGTGCCACAACGCCACGGAACTGCAAAAAAACTACACTCTCATATCCCAACTCTTTAAAGGTAGGAACTTCTGAAAGCAGAGCTAGCCTCTTGTCACTCGAAACCGCCAATGCTCTGGCTTTCTTGGCTTCAAGTTGGCTCAAGGCTTCACCAGGGTTAGCCCAGCATAGTTGCACATGACCACCCAGCAAGGCCACCATAGCATCACCACCGCCTTCAAAAGGCACATAGTTAAACTTCACCCCAGCATTTTTCTCTAATAGGGAGGTGCACACTCGGTCGTCAGAAAAGCCGCTCGCACCACTTATCATCAGGCCATCAGGCTTGGCCTTTGCTTCTTCAAGTACATCATGCAGGTTTTTGTAAGGCGCATCCCATTTCACCATTAATAAAAAAGGATCCATGGCTAAAGCTGAAATCGCTGCAAAGTCTTTGTAACTCACTGGCGAATTACCCGCCAATGGTGTAGTCCAGAAACTCGAACTTACTGTAGTAACGATATACGGATCGCCAACCCTCTTTGCCACATATGTATACCCTATAGCACCACTGCCGCCTGGCCTGTTTTCTACTACTAAAGGCTGCGGCAAGATTTGTTCCTTTTGCATCACATTGGCAATGGCCCGTGCCATAACATCACTACCACCACCTGCCGACATGGGTACCAATAAGGTGATAGGTTTTGAGGGGTACTGTGATGCTGCCAGTGCCACCATTTGACTATGACCACATAAAGCGACACTCAAAACTGCTACAAACAGAAACATCACAACTCTTTTCATTAAGTTCCCCCCCTTTGTTATACATTATTGTATATTCTATTGATTTTAGCCTACTTGGAACTCAAAAACCGCCTTCTATAGCTGTTTTGATATTGCATCATTTTCTTAGCTGTACACTAGATTGTCATTTACGAAGATGAAATAAGAGGTCTATTTGTTGGCGACGTGAAAAAACTTTTGAGTATCATAGGGTCTTTGAGCTGCAGCTATATTTTAGCCTATCACCCAAACTACCTAATATGAAAACATATCTAACTCAAGATGTCAAGGGTTCTGTGACAGTGTTGAATAAGCTATTACATCATGCCCACATCATTAACATCAGGTGAGGACAGCTACCGTTTCAAGGATAGAGCAAAGACTGAGCTACATAAAAAAACCTCAAGATGGTATCCAGTTGAAGGCTGAGGTGGACCAATTTTAAACCGGCACAGATGGATCAATTTCAGGCCGATACCGACACTATGTAGTAACATGCATAAAGTCCGCCATCCTTCTCTCTCATTAATTCCATACACCAGAAATAGATATGACTCGATATAGTTGCCGTGGTTCGGTAACTTTTAAGCAGTCCTTTTATACTATCCAACAACTTCCCCGTTGTCGATAACCACTCTGCCATCAAGAGATACTGTAGGATTAGCCATCATTACATCATAATGAATTGGGGCCTTAACCTCACCACCAAGATTATGGCTAGTCCCAATCCCTATATGTACGCTCCCGTATACGCCATGATCATTTAGCATGATACCATTAAATTTTCTTATCTCGGGATTTAGTCCTATTGCTATCTGTGCAATATTTAAGGCTGTAGAATCCCTAAGTCCCTTTAAAAGACTATTGAGAAATTCGGCCTCTTTGCCACCAGCAATTTCTGTTATAGAGCCATTTTTAACCTTTATTGTAATGGGAGACTCCACAACACCGATACCGAAATTTGGGACAGAGCCATCAACAACAATTACTCCTTCCGCAGTCCCCTCCACTGGCGCGACATTTGCTTCAATATTTGGAACAGCTGAATATTGTCCCGGTTCATTTACTATACATGAATGAGCGTTGCCATTGCGGCCTTTAATACTAGTTGTAAATCTGGTACCACTTAAAGATGTAATTTCTACTTTTCTCGAATTAGTAAAATGTTCCGCAAATCTTTCGCACTCAGGTCTCTGCTTAACAAAATCAGCTTGAATCCCGCCTTCATACATCTGTTCCTCCACGAAAGCTGACATAGCAAGAACTCTCGCGCCGTTATTGAGAGCATTATGAACAGCAATGGAATGCGAAATCGACCTAGTCACAGGCATAATTACAACATCAGCCTCGAGCATGGCACAGGCAATAATATCAGGTGGTTCCTGGCCATCATACTTATTGGGAAACATAACTGCCATTACCGGTTCAACATCCTCTTCCATCACCCCCATCAGTAGATTTGCTATATTCAGCCTCTCTGGATCGGTAATTATTAAAACCTTTTCCCCCGTGGATACATTTGCGCAAGTCTTAATCACCTTGCGCGCTCCTTTCGTCATCAATACCTCTTTACCCATCATCGATGTTAACCTCCTTCAGATATCAAATTTATCAAATTAGCTTCGCTATTCACACTACTTCTACCGTTTTTATCATCTTTAGAGACCTTGGCTGGGTTACGTCCTATACTTTCTATAAAAATTGGTGGCCTAAGGTTTAGTATAAGATTTATGTGCAAAATTCAACAGAAGAGAACACCTGATGAAAAGAATACCAGCTAATCAAAAGATGCGCAAGGAGTCGGGTTTCAAGAGGCGGTAATCGGAGAAAGAGTGTCGGAATCCCTGCTATTACTGGAGTTGCCGCAGTTTACTGGACACTTTCATGCTCGGTCTTTGGGCTACTTCCGGCTTTTCGTGTTCATCAAATAACCCCGTTCAAATTTGTCTGGGCTCAGACATTCGGATGTTAAATGTTGCCTACTCCTATGTAACCTACCCGATGTATTCTAAGATGGCGTTTTTGGTCCTCTTCACGTCGACCGACTGTTCATGTCCGAGCAAAACCCTACAGCCGTAGTCCTGGCGCAGACAGTGCGGGAGATGCTCGGGGCTGTTTCGATCTCGATAAGGCCGCTTAAAAGCCTTGGGTCTCACTAAGAAAGCAGGGCAGAAAGGGAAAACGGCATCACGATGAGGATACTCACAAGGCGCACAGTGTGCATGAGGCTGACTATCAACGGGTCAGCCCCCATTTCGTCGGCTATCGCACCCATTTGAGTCAAACCAGCAGGAGATGCTGACAAAAGGCACGTCACCAAGTCCCAACCAGTGATGCGCCTGAGGAGAAAACCCAAGGCTACGGCACAGGCTATCATGCCCCCGGTGAGCAATAAAACCGGGGGCAACATAAAGTAAAGTTGCTTGAATGTCTCCTCGGTCATGCTCAAGCCTATAGTTATACCCACGCCAGTCTGAGCGATAGACCTAATGATTTTTGGAGGGGACCACATGGATACGCCCAAGGCACAAAAGATGCCCACAAAGAACATAGAGCCCAACAGGCTCCCTGCTGGAACATGGCTTATCGTGCCAACCCATCCACCCAAGAGGGCCAACCCAACAAAAGTAACATATCTCCAAGGCTTCAAATCGCTTGAATCACAATTTGAACTACAAGGCGGGCGCTCTTCGTCGAGCGAACCCCCATCGCCTCCAGCATACCTGGCACCCAACAGAGGCATAACGAACATCGAGCCGACGAGGCGGAAGGTCTGAAGCAAGGTGACGCTCGCCACATCTGCCCCAAGGGAGAGAGCGAGGAGCGCCATCTCAGCGACGCCGCCAGCAGTCGAACCCAAAAGCGCTGTGGAGATGGGAAGGTCCGTAAAGAGATAAAGCAGCATACCACACCCTATAGACGTGCCCAACATCCATAAGGAAACGATAATAGAAGGCCAAGCCAAATCGCGCAACAGCTTGGTGCAGTTGCGGTCAAAGCGAAGTCCTATAAAGGCCCCTATTGTCACTTTACTGAAGAAAGAGACAGCATCCGTGGGGAATGCAACCTTCAGTCCTAACGGACATATCAAAGCTACAGCAAAGAGAGGGCCCAATATAGAGGGGGCTGGCAAACGCAGCCGTAAGAAGAGCCACGCCCCAGCCCCACCGATTCCGAACAGAAACAGCAACCCGAACAGCTCAAGAGTTGATATCCCAGGCGCCCCTTTCTGCGAGCATTCTCAATCGAAGGCTATATCAGAGCTGCGCGTGCTCTCGTCCGACACGACGCGCGCATTCGGCATTTCCAATTTGGCGATGGCCACGATGACCTTGATCCCTGCGATTGTCCCTTTTGTCAGGTGTCCTCCCAACGTAGCAACTGTATCGTTCATCACTGTAGAGGCGGCAAAATGGGCATGCACCTCGACTTCCTCAGACCCCTCTCGCGGGGCGATCCAACCGCTAAGTGATAGTAATTCTAAAGGTTGCTCCAGCGTAAGGTAGAGCCTGTCTTCTGGCCTCACCGGGAACTCCTTGGGCCACCACTTCAAGTTGCGAAACACAGCCTTCCTGAGAGCCCCCAAGCCCGAGACAAAGACGCCACAAGATATGCCGCTCACTTTAACGCCCTCTTCTATAGCCTCGAGGAGATCTGCGCCCTCCGTAACCTTGAATTGCACTATCTCCAAAACCCTACCGCTACCCAAAGAGCTCAACAACGCACCTTTGCTCATGCTTGATTCCTCCCCTTTTTACACCTCTTGCGCACCTCATATGGAGCGAATCTCTTGCCGCATAAAGGCTACATAGGAAACCGCAAAACAGATTATAGAAAGGGCAACCAGCGCCACGAACTGCGGCCATACAACCATTACGCTCTGGCCAATAGAAAGGGGAGAAACTATGAGCCCCTTTAACTGGCTTTCCATGGCAATCCCAAAGAGCCGAATTGACGGGTTCAAGATAGCCGAAGAAATCTCCTCCAAAAGGACGCTGGGCGAAAGGCGCATTATCATAGACCTTATGCTCTCGTGTTTAGCTATCTCCTCAATAGCAGATTGCTGCGTCAGCGGCACCATTTCGTCGGCGATAACGCCAGCAACCATGTAAATAAAAAAGGAAAGAAATATCCAAACCGCGATCGAAACGAGGGCTGATGTGGAGCTCCTCGCAAAGACAAGGGAAAAGAGGATCGCCAAGCTGAGCCAAAAGGCCACGTATAATACACAAGCCAGGAAGAACAGGACAACCCTCGCCACCTCTTGGCCATTAGGTACGACGCCCAGTTTGCCGATGCTAACCCCTGTTATCATGACGATGATGCTTGCTATCATGATGGCCACAGTGGCCAATCCCGCCAAGAACTTCCCGTTGATGACGGCATCCCTATATATAGGTTGCGAAAGGAGCAAACTCAGCGTGCCTCGTGAGCGCTCAGAGTTTATGGCGTCAAAACCCAATACTATCCCTATCAGTGGGCCGAAGAAGCTTATGAAAAAGAGAAAAGATGGAAGCCCGCCTCCAGAGGATGAAAGGAGCGTCACGAAGAGATACTCCGGATACGTGGTCTCCGGCGATAGGCTTTCCGTGGCCCCATAGGAAGAAAAGAGGCTGACTGCCACAATGATCAAAAATATTATTAGAAAGCGCTTACTGCCCAAGTAATCGGTAAGCTCTTTCCAAAACACAGCTCCTGCTCCACCCATGAGCCATCACCCTTCCTGGAAATACCTCATATAGATCTCCTCAAGGCTGTATTCCTTGCCTCTTACCTCTATGGGAATGAAACCTTCGCTGACGGCGTCACGGACGAGATCGGCCTTACGGCTTTCGTCGAACTTGACCACCACCATCATGCCGCTCGTGCTTACATCGAGCACGCCGTCTTTGTTCTTGAGTCTCTCGATTGAGGACGGCTCGAGGTTCTCGCATGTAAGCTTCATCACCCCTTGCTTCTCGCCCAAAACTTGGGCCCCTATCTCATCGATGCCCCCTTGAGCCACCATCTTGCCTTTGAACATGATCCCCACCCGGTCGCAGATCCTTTGCATCTGATAAAGCAGGTGCGAAGAGACCATCACCGTAACGCCCATCTCATGAGCCATTTTCATAATGAGTCTCAATACCTGCTCCGTTCCCTCTGGGTCTATGCCCGTAGTGGGCTCATCCAAGATGACGAGTTTAGGATCTTTTATCAGCACTGAGGCGAGGCCCAGCCTTTGCCTCATCCCCTTAGAGAACGTGCCCGTCGCTTGATCTTTAACGTGAGATAGGCCGACGACCTCCAAGGCTTCTTCGATCTTTCTCTCGGCCTCCTCACCTTTGATGCCATTTAAGCGGGCTATATAGAAAAGGTTCTCCGCCGCTGTCAGCTCTTCATAGAAACCCACATTCTCAGGGAGATAACCGGTTACCCTCTTCACCTGGAGGGGCTCAGTAGTAGAGTTATAGCCATAAACTCTTGCCGTACCAGAAGTGGGTTCTGTGAGGCCCAAAAGCATAAGTATCGTGGTCGTTTTGCCGGCTCCATTGGGCCCCAACAGGCCAAAGATCTCCCCTTTGGCTATGCGAAAGCTCACACTATCGACAGCCTTGAAGCCGTCGTAGAGCTTGGTGAGCTCGGAGGCCTCAACTACCCACTCCATGATCTATCGCCTCTTCAGCTTCATGAATATACCGAACAGGAGCAAAAGCACTGCCACGATAACGCCAATCCCAGCCCATCCCCAGCTGGTGGGGACTTTTACTGTAGCCCTTAAGTCCAAGCTCTTTCGATCCTGGTCCCCAGCTGCCGTAACGGACACCTGATAATCGCCAGGGATAGTGCGCTCAGGAGCCTTGAAAGTAGCAGTCACCTGCTCCGGTTTCTGCGTGACCAAGAGGGACTCCAAGCTTGAGAGTTTTTCCGGCTCAAATTTCACTTCCCACCCCTCGGGCTTACTGGCCAAGAGGGAGATGTTTTCGATGGGAGCAGAACCCTCGTTCCAGAGGTAGAGCACCAAGCGCTTCTCTTCCCCTGCCACCATATCGAAGTTGAGTCGATTAGTCTCAGGCACCACCTGAAGCTTGTAAGTTCCCTTTATAATCGCCGAGAGGTCCAGCGCTTTCTCCACATCGCCCGCCTTGGCGACGAGCTTTATGGGATAATCCTTTTTCTCCATCTCCACATCCATTGGGGGCGTCACTGTTAGGAGGATGCGCTCTGTAGCGCTGCCATCGAGCTTAATGGAGTTTATCCGCCTCTCGGACTCCCACCGCGGCGTTATATAACCCGACCACTTCTCAGGCAGGTTCAGCACCAAGTCTACAACCACGGCATCTCCGCCCGCATTTTTAACGGAAATCTCATAGCTAAACGCCTTTCCCGGCGTGCCTTCGACGGCAGGATATTTAGCCTCCAGTTCGATATCTGTTTTGGCTTTCTCCTCACCCACTTTGCCACCGGTGAGTTGAACCACGATAGGCAATGCTTCGGAAAAGACGCCGTCAAGGGTAGAAGCTTTCACGATGAAGCGATACTCTCCTGCCGCAGCATCCTCGGCGGGCTTTATGCGGAGTTTTACCATCGCCTCCTTGTCCTCATCGCCCGTGCCGAGGTAAACCCCACTAACGCCGAAGCCGCTCCATTCGGAGTTTAAAAGCATTACTTCCCACCCTTCGGCCTTTTCGTCCTTGTCGAGTTCAAGCTTCACGCTCAGACCCTTGTCGGTCATGTTCTTGAGCTTCACGTCCAATGTGGCTCTGTCTTTTGCGCCTATGATAACCCCCGTAAAGGGCGCATATAACTGAAAGGGCTCCTCGCCCACCGCCTGGGAATATGCAAATTGTGGCGCAGCAAGCAAGAGCACTGTCAACATCAAGACCAAATAGATCCGCTTCATCACCATTCACCCTCCTACCTTAGCATCCTCTGCGATTCCAAAGTTCGTTCATCACAATTAAAAATATACGGATCTCCCCAGGTCTGCGCAAGGGGGTATCAAAGCATTTATTACACACAAACGACTGGCCGACGTCTTTTGCCAGCGCTCATTCCGAGAGCTCCACGGTTACGCTATCGCCATCGCGCACGGCCTTGAGAATCGTCGGGTCACCTATAACTTTACCCACCACTACCACGGGGCTGGCTGGGCGAATTTCATCGCCTCGACTCGCAGGTGTGGGGCCAAAAAATAGACAAATAGCTTTTCCGGGTGGCCAGTAACCCACATCACCCATTTCCACCACCTCTTTGGCATCCTCAAGAGGGGCCTTGACAGGCGTAGAAAAATAGACCTCATCACCCCATGTAGAAGCTTCGCTCTTTATGGGTAGCGCTTCCTTTATCGACTTGGCGGCTTTTGTATCATTTAACTCCACTTTTACAGTTACAGATCCTGCGGTAATCTTAATCTCTGTAGACATCTTCCTTCACCTCCAAAAGCTCGTCATCTGATGTAAGCAAAGACGTCGCGTTTCCGCTCGGGCGCTATCGGCTGATACGAAGGATCTTTATAGCCCAATGTGACGGCATAAAAAGGCTCATACCCCTCTGGGATGGAAAGCCTTTTCGCTTCTTCTTCCTGCTGAAAGAAGAAATTGGCGAGGCCTATCCAACAGCTTCCTATGCCGAGGCTCTCGGCAGCCAAAAGCATATTCTGCGTGGCGGCGGAGCAGTCCACTAAAGCGGAATACGAACCTTTGCGGCCAGAAACTACTATCACCGTAGGGGCGTTATGAAAGATGTGGCGGCGCGCATTTTGCCCTATCTTGACGATCCAGTCTATATCAGAACGCGTCATCGCCTCTTTTGCCTTCTCGCTCATGCGGTCGATGAGTTCTTTATCTTGGATTACCAAAAAGTGCCAAGGCTGCTCGTTATGGCCGCTTGGGGCAAATATCGCCGCTTCCAGTATCGCACTCAGCTCTTCATCCTTGATCTGGTCTGGCAAATACTTGCGGATGCTTCTCCTGCGCTTGATGACTTCGAGAACTTCGTTCATTTCGCATCACTCCTATTCAAAGCTTTACTGACATACCAGAACGGTCAAATCATTCACATTCGTCCCCGTGGGTCCCGTCTTTATTAAGCTGCCGCATGCCTCAAGGGCATGATAAGAGTCATTATTTTTCAGCGCTTCTTCCGGGTCATAACCGGCTTCTTTTAACTTCGTTATCGTAGATCCGTCTACGATGCCGCCGGCGGCATCTGTAGGCCCGTCGGTCCCGTCAGAACCAACTGAAAGCACTGCTACGCCTTCAAGCCCCTGTATGCCCATGGCCGCCGAAAGGGCAAGCTCTTGGTTTCTGCCACCCAACCCTTGGCCGCGAACGTGAACCACCGTTTCCCCGCCGAGGATCAATGCGCACGGGTGCGACAATGGCCTATCATACCCCTTCTCCTCGCGAGCTATAGCTGCCAGAAATAGGCCAGCCTCTCTGGCCTCGCAATCCAGAGTCGTAGTCAGGATCTCAGTATTGTATCCCAACTCGGATGCCGCTTTGGCCGCCTCTTCGCACATCACCTTGACGCTTCCTATGACCACCGTCTCCACGTTGGACAACGATTTGGGCGTCTCTTCCTCTAACAGTTTTAAAAGCTCGGTATCCAACTTCAGCCCGTACTTTTGGACGATGCGGAGGGCCTCTTCGGACGTAGTGCTGTCTGGATATGCAGGGCCGGAAGCGATGCTATCTAAGCGGTCGCCCAAGACATCGGAGAGGACGACCGCATATACCTTGGCAGGGTGAAGGTTTTGGGCGAATTGCCCTCCCTTGACGGCAGAAAGCCTCTTTCTGATGGCATTGATCTCGACTATGTTAGCCCCAGAACGCAAGAGTTGATCTGTGATGTCTATGATGCTTTTAAGAGAGACGCCACCTTTAGGTTTCTCAAAAAGGGCCGAGCCGCCGCCCGAAACCAAAAAGAGCACCACATCATCGCGCGAAAGGCCAGCTGTGGCCTGAAGCGCCGCTTCGGTGGCTATGACCGTATTTTCGTCTGGGATAGGATGCCCAGCTTCGTAAATTTCAAAATTACCTATTGGGCCTTGGCTATGAACATAT
Source organism: Synergistales bacterium 54_24 (assembly GCA_001508935.1). GTDB lineage: Bacteria > Synergistota > Synergistia > Synergistales > Thermosynergistaceae > Thermosynergistes. Next base: position 4,895 of record LGFQ01000015.1, on the reverse strand, counting down.
TTGGTTATGACGACGCCGCGAAGGATGCGATCGCCAAGCACATCAGCAGCAGCCTTAGCCATGCGCCATGCCGCTTTCCCTATGGCCACGAGGACGACTTTTCCGGGGAATAAGCGCCCTTCCAATGCCCGCCTCAGTGCGTTCTCCGGCAACACCGCGTCTATTGCCTTCCTGGCTATCTCAAGCGCGTCTTCCCTCGGACTCCTCATGGTCTGAGGCCTCACTTCTTCACTACTTCCGGATTCACAAGATTCGGCGGCGTCTCGCCTTTGAGGGCTTTGACCAAATTATCGGCAGCCATTGTAGCCATCTTGGCCCGTGTAGCGTAAGATGCGGAACCGAGGTGAGGGGCTAAAACTACGTTATCAAGCCCTAATAACTCCGGTTCAACCTGTGGTTCGTGCTCAAAAACATCCAGGCCTGCGCCTCTAATCCACCCCTCCTTCAAAGCTTTGGCCAGGGCCTTTTCATCTACGATGGGACCTCTGGCAGAGTTAACAAGATATGCCTCTTTCTTCATCATTTTCAGCTCTCGCTCGCCGATCAGATGGCGAGTTTCTTTCGTGAGAGGGAGATGGATCGATATAAAATCTGCCTCTTGAAGGAGTTGATCCAACGGTTTGTACTCAGCGTTGAATTCTCTCTCCAACTCCTCGGAAACCCGCTGCACGTCATAGTAAATGACTTTCATATCGAAGCCCATCGCTCTGCGCGCCACGGCCCTGCCTACCCTGCCAAAACCGATGACGCCGAGCGTCGCGTGATGGACATCAGTGCCCAAAAGGAGCATCGGCTTCCAGGCTTTGTATTTCCCCTGGCGTACGAATTTGTCCCCTTCGACGATCCTGCGCGCTGCAGCCAAAAGCAGCGCCCATGCCAAGTCGGCAGTCGTATCGGTAAGGACACCAGGAGTGTTGGTAACCATGATGCCGCGCCTTGTAGCTTCTTCTACGTCGATATTGTCGAAACCGACAGCGTAGTTAGCCACAACCTTGAGCTGCGGACCGGCGGCATCCATTACCTCCGAATCGATCTTATCGGTGAGGAGAGAAATGATGCCATCTATCCCCTTAACTTCTTTTAAAAGCACCTCTCTTGGGAGTGCTCCTTCGTAGTCAAATACCTTAACCTCGCAATGCTCCTCTGCTATGCGCATACCTTCCTCAGGAATGCGATTCGTTATCAAGACTTTCGGCTTTCCGTTCATCTTAGCTCACCCTCCCTCTTTTTATACGAACCTCAGAAGTTTTTTACGCCTTGTGCTCTCCTTGGGATAACAGAGCGGGCATCACAAAAACCCCATTCCCTTAAGGATTTCCTTTAATTCTCGTCTCTTTACATCCGATAAGCCTTTAACGGGGCTTTTGGCAGGCCCTGCATCTATGCCTATCAGCTTCAGCGCCTCTTTTATCACAACGGGAAACGTTCCCAGTTCAAAGGCCACACGCAGCGGGGCGAGGGCAAACTGCGCCTCTCTGGCCTTCTCTATGTCGCCCTTCATAAAATGCTCATAGATACCCACTGCAATTTTAGGAGCCACGTTTGCCGTGGCCGATATGGCTCCGCTCCCACCGTAAAGCAGCGTAGAGAGTATAAGGGTATCCCTGCCAGCGAGGACGCTGAAACCCTTACCCTTGGTCTTCCTAATGTATTCGCCAGTGAGCGTCATGTCGCCGCTGCTGTCTTTGATGCCCACGATGTTTTCGATCTGAGAAAGGCGTTCTGCGAGGCCTATGGAGATGTTCACTCCTCCGGTCTTGCCCGGGTTGTTGTAGAGCAATATCGGAAGGCTCGTTGAATTAGCTATGGTCTTATAGTGCTCGTAAAGCTCTTCCTGAGATGGAGACAGGAAGTAGGGGGTGATGACGGAAACGGCATCCACACCGATCTTTTCGGCCATCTGGGTGAGCTCAACGGCCTCGCTGGTGGTCACGGCGCCCGTGCCGGCATATACAGGCACACGTTTGGCTGTTTGCTCCACCGCTGTTTCCATCACTTTTTTCTTCTCGTCCTGGGAGAGGGCATAGGCTTCACCCTGGCTGCCCACCACGAATATTCCATGAACTCCACTGTCGACCAGGAAATCCACAAGGCTCCTCAGAGCTTTTTCGTTAACTTCTTCCTTATCGTTCAAAGGGGTAACCATGGCCGGCAATATACCGCGAGGAGCAAAGGACATAACTAATTCCTCCTTCGATTTCCTTAAATAATAAGCGGAAAAGCAGATTGGGTTTGACCTATGTATTTATGTTATTAATATCTTATCTAACTTCTGCCCCAGAAAGCTCCTCCCACAGTTCAACAAGACAACCGTGATCGGACTCCCCCTTGCCTTCCGCAGAAAGAGAAATCATGGCCTGCTCGACGAACGAGGCCAAAGGAAGGGGGGATTTCAATGCCATTCCAGCGTTAATGGCATTTTTCAAGTCCTTAATATGGAGATCCAATTTGAAGCCGGGCTTAAAGTCCCTCTTTACGAAGCGCGGCACCATCATCTCCATAACCCTGCTGCCGGCCATGCCTCCGCTGATCGCCCTATGCATGTCCTCTGCAGACAATCCAGCCTTGGCTCCAAAGGCGAATGCTTCGGATAAGGCAGCTATGTTTATCCCGACTATGATCTGGTTTACCAATTTCGTAGTCTGACCGCTGCCTAGCCCTCCCATATAAGTGATGGTGCGTCCCATGGCTTGAAATATGGGCAGACACCGCTCGAAGGCCTCTTTATCGCCGCCCACCATGATGGCAAGCTCTCCCTTTATGGCTCCGCTTTCGCCACCGCTCACAGGGGCATCGAGCATATTAGCCCCTTTTTGAGCAAGCTCAGCTCCAACCTTGCGCGTAACGACGGGGTCAATCGAACTCATGTCGATGACCACAGTCCCAGGCCTTATACCCTCAATAACGCCATTTTCGCCCAAAATTACTTCCTCAACCTCGGGCGAATCGGGGAGCATCGTTATAACTACGTCGCTCTCACTGGCAACATTTTTGGGGGAGGCTGCCCCCTTGGCACCCAACTTCTCCATCTCCTCAATTTTGCTCTTGGTCCTGGTATACACGACCAGCGGATAGCCGGCAGAGAGCAAATTCTTGCTCATGGGTCGACCCATTATCCCCAGCCCGATAAAACCTATTATCGGTTTTTCCGTAGAAGTCAAGTTCAAAACCCCCTTCGCATTGATTTTTTCCTTAGGTGCTTACGGCAATATCACCTTTAAGCCTTTTTCAAATATATACCAGAATGCGAAAGTGGTGGCGCAGGCGAAGGCTATACTGTAGATTATCTCTTTAAGAGATCTTTCTTTCACCATCATTAAATAACTTACAATTATAAAGAAAATTGTAGTCAGCACAAAACCCAGAGATTTAACCGCAACAGCATATGCTACAAGCATACACATATATAGCGTTATTTTGGCATAACTTCGTCTGCTCTTCTCTTTTTGTGGCTTCGTTTCCTTCTTGAGCGCAGCACTAAGCGCTACAGCCGCTCCAAAAATTATCAACAAAACAGCACTGAGTTTGGGGAAGAAAGGTGCATCAAGGGCATCATACCCTAAACTTCGAATGGACAAAGATTCGATAAAGAGCCAAATGCCCACAGCACACAGGCCCAATCCTTGCAGAATAGATGCGCTCATCACCGTATACCTCCAGCCCTTCATAAAGCCAGGGCGTTGTGAACAGCCCTGGCTTTATCCTTCGTACTTGTTAAATCCAACTTGTCGATTTAAAGCTTATTTCTTGGCAGGCTCGAATCCAGCCTCTTTCGCGAGCCTGCTCCAATATTTGAAGTCCTCTTCCAGGAACTTCACGAATTCCTCTGTATCCATGTATTTGATCTGAGAGAATGTCTTTTCCTCGATCTCCTTGATGTAAGCCTCATTCTTAGACATTTCGCCTATCGCCTTAGAGAAAGTAGCCACTATGTCTTCTGGGGTCTTGGCCGGCATGTAAAAGCCTGTGTCTTGCATAAAGATTGCATCTATGCCGAGCTCTTTCGCAGTCGGCACATCTGGCAGGAAGGGGTCTCTTTCCGCAGACGTTACGGCTAACGCCTTTAGTTCTCCGGACTTTAGATATGATACCACCGAGGAGAGAGCCACGACACTCAGATCCATGTGGCCGCCCATAATCTTGGTAATCCTGTCCATGTCGCCGCCCTTGCTGGCCGTGAGGACGAAGGCGTTATCCGTCATTATCTGAAGCGGCATAACTTGAAAGTGACTGGTGGCCCCGATTTCTGCGCCGAGCCTTATCTGGCCGGGGCGCTTCTTCGCGTCTTCTACCACATCCTTCAGATCCTTCCATGGAGCATCGGGTTTGGTGACAAATATGCGATTAGTTCTTATGGCGAGGCAAACGGGCGTAAAATCGTTGTAAGTGAAGTCCGAGACGCCAGTGAGATAGTTGGAAAACATCGATTGATGTTGAAAGAGGACGGTATAGCCATCGGGCGCAGCGTTTAAAACCTCCCTGTTGCCTATGCCTCCACCAGCGCCGGCTATGTTTACTATTACGAAATCCTGGCCCAAATATTCCTTGATATACTTAGACATGATCCTCGTCTGGATGTCGCTCGTTCCGCCCGCTGCATAAGGAACCACGATCTTGATAGGCTGAGCAGGATATTCTGCGGCAAAGGCACAAGTCGTCAGGAGAACCAGTGCCATACTCAAAAAGAACAGTGAACAAAATCTTTTAATCATTCTGAATCCCCTCCTTTGGATTTATTAATTATTTTTATAGCCTTTAGTTAACTTATTGTATTTTACATTATATACAGGTATACAAAATTGTCAATAAACTATATCCCACTAACTCTACGCCGTTTCATAATCCTTTGAAGATACCTGCCCAACAAAAAGAGCGCCGCAGCTGCAATGAGAAGG
>LGFQ01000089.1 GCA_001508935.1 Synergistales bacterium 54_24 | reverse complement strand
GCTTGCAGCTTCGGGGATGTCGTGATATTATTTCGCTAAATAAGTTTTCAATGAGGTTGTCAGGACGTTACGATAGGTACTTTCCCTTTATTCACTGTCATCTAACTAGTGGTAAGTATATTTGCCGGAACGTCGTTCGGCGGTGAATAGGGTTGAAATGGTTAAAGTAATTTAATCAGTTTTACTGTAAAACAATCAGGAAGGAGGGTTATCAAATGCAGCGACCGGTAGAGGATCTTTATGTGTTCAGCGAGAGCGAAGTTAAGGAGCCTCCGGAAGGTATTATAGGTGCCCTCAAATATCTGGGCCCGGGTCTCATCCTGACAGCCTCAATTGTGGGCTCGGGAGAGCTTATAGCTACGACTACCTTAGGCGCCACTGCCGGATTTGTGACGCTGTGGGTCATCATCGTCAGCTGTTTGGTGAAGGTGACGCTGCAACTGGAATTCGGCAAACACGCGATCAATACTGGCGAGTCTACCATGTTGGCAATGAATAAATTACCAGGGCCAAGGATAGGCAAGGCCAACTGGACAGTCTGGTTTTGGGTCATCGTCATGTCTCTCAAGATGATGCAGTTGGGTGGAATTGTCGGTGGAGCGGCCTTGGCATTGAATATCGCCTTTCCCGGTGTGTCTCCGCCCATTTGGACCTGGGTTACAGCCCTTTCTGTCGCATTGCTTATCTGGCAAGGGAGTTACAAATTCATCGAACGCGCCTGCGTGTTTATGATCGTCTGCTTCGTCTTATTCACCATCGCTTGTGCGCTTTTCTTGCAGGCTACGCCATATCGTATAAGCTGGACAGACATTGCAGAAGGGTTACAGTTTAAGTTGCCGGCTTTCGCAGTGGGAGTGGCTATCGCCGCCTTCGGCATCACCGGTGTCGGCGGAGACGAGATCATGCAGTATCCTTACTGGTGTTTGGAGAAAGGGTACGCTCGCTTCACTGGACCCAAGAAAGACACCGAAGACTGGGTCAGGAGGGCCCGTGGCTGGATAAAAGTTATGTACGTAGATGCCCTCTTTTCCATGGTGATATACACTATAGCCACCATAGCTTTCTATATGTTGGGGGCAGCTGTCCTGCACGGAAGAGGAACAATTCCGCAGGGTTACGATGCTATGCGCACCCTGGCTACAATGTATACCGAATCAGTCGGTCCCTGGGCCATGTGGGTATACCTTATCGGAGCCATCGTAGTGCTTTACTCAACTGCGTTCTCAGCTTTGGGAGCCTGGTCGCGGCAGTACACCGACGCCTTTAGTCGAATCGGTTTGTTAAGCTTTTCTGATATGAAGCAGCGACAGCGATGGATTGGCGCCTTAGCTTGGATCATTGCTATTATTTGGGCCCTGCTATTCTTGGTTTTTAAAGCTCCTGTTTTCATGGTGATCTTGGGCGGCATCGGGACCTCTCTCATGCTCCTCATCGTGGTGTATGCTGCGCTGTTTTTCCGCTATACGAGATTGGATGAGAGGCTGCGCCCAAGTCGGTTTTATGACGTAGCCCTCTGGGTTAGCGCCATTGCTATCGCCGTTTTAGGTATCCGAGGTATCATAGCTGTCATCTAATAGTCAAGCAGGCTATTTTGAATGCTAAATAAATAGGATATGCTTGTTCTGGTGCTTGCCAATAAGGGGTGCGTGTTTTTTGTCTCCCCTTATTGGCAAGAATGCTATCTATAGGGCGTGTAATTTTTAAAATAGCGAAAACAACAGAGGCATAACCTAAGACAAGAGTGTTCATTGCATATTATGCCACAGACGCTTGCGCCTTTCTACCTTGAGCACACGACATCTACAGGGACCGTAACAGCCAGGGGCGGTGTGGCTCTTCTGCTGGAAGCCTTTTACGCGACGGGGCTTCACGAGGCTTCCCGTTCCATCAGGCGACGTCCTAAGAGGGGCTACGGCGATGCGGACCACGTGATGACCGTCATCCTGCTGAATCTGCCTGGACTAGCGAGCTGCGACGACGTCAAGCACCTTCGGGACGACAAGGCCCTCGGCGACCTTTGCGGCAGCATGAAGGCCCACCACGGCAGTGGAAGCAGGATGGATTCTGCCTTTCCTTCCCCGCCGACCCTGCGGAAATGGCTTCACGGTCAGGTGATCCTGAGGATTGCCGGATCAATAGGCAGGATGCTCGAGGACTCTCACTGGGAGCTGCTTCGCCTGCACCACATGAGGAAGTGATGCCAAAGAAGCATCTTCAGGACATAGGCACCGGGGTTTTTCCGGGGAGGCAAGCCCATCCCGGCAGGATACTTTTGGCCGCATGGCATCCCCAGAATGCTGAAGCGCCCTCTTCGGTGTCTTGAAGGTGGAATTTGCGCTTTCACCAGAAGCAGTCCTCGAAAAAAAGCCCCAAAGGGCCTCCTGGAAGAGGCTCGACTTCGCAACCTGCGGATTGAGGGTGCTTGCATAGCGTAGTGTATGATATGATATAATACGAAGCTGGCAGGAGTACTCCTGCCAGCTTCTTTCGCCTTCTGCCGTCACACATAAATAAACGGCAAGTCCGTGCCAACAACGCGAACGCCTTGAAGAGTCAGGGGTACGTTTCTTGTTTACTCCGGTTCTTTCTGCCTTGTCTTGCTTCATGCCACAGAGTGTTTTCGGACTAGATACCCTCTTTTATCCCTGTCCTTTCAAGGCAGGAGTCCGGTCTGGCTACATCGATTCGAGACCTGAGAACCCCCAGGATCACCTTGCTGCAAAGGAGGCGATACTCATCGAAAACTTGATGCTTTTTCTCAAGTATTACAACGAACGTATACTTTTGGAATTTTTGCAGCACCTGAAAATAATCGGAGTGAGCATTCCGATCTCCATACTGGTAAGCGTGCCCATCGGGATCTACATCTCGTCCAGGCCACGGATAGCGAAGATCGTAATATATATCGCGGGTATACTGATGACCATACCAAGCCTGGCCCTTTTCGGGATCATGGTGGTCTCCTTCGCTCCATGGGGCCTGGGATTGGGAATGGTCCCGGCCGTTACTGCCATTACGATCTATTCGCTGCTTCCAATAACGCGGAACACCTACACGGCCTTAAACAGCGTCCCCGCAGGCGTGCTGGAGGCGGCAAAAGGCATGGGTTTCTCGAAACGACAGACCTTGTGGAAAATACGCATTCCCCTGTCTATCCCTGTTATCATGGCGGGTGTGAGGACTTCGGTGGTCCTCGGCGTAAGCGTAGCCACCTTTGCCACCCTTGTCGGAGCGGGCGGCTTGGGATACTTCATCTTCTCCGGAATCAGCCGTTCAAATTTTGCCATGGTCCTCGCAGGCGCCGTGCTTGTTTCGGCACTTGGGATAGGAGTCAACTGGTTTTTCATGCAACTGGAGATCTGGCTCACCCCGCGCGGACTCAGAGTGGGAAGGAAGTGAAGAGAGAGCATGATCGAATACAGAAACATTACAAAACGCTTTGGAGAGAAGATAGCAGTCAACAACCTGAACATGACCCTTGAAAAAGGCACAATTACGATGCTGATAGGCCCTTCGGGATGCGGGAAAACCACCTCCCTCAAGATGGTCAACCGTCTTGTGGACCCCGACGAGGGTGACATCCTTATAAACGGGGAATCTGTTTTCGACCTGGATCCGGTAAAGCTCAGGCGGAGCATAGGCTATGTCATACAGGAGATAGGCCTCTTCCCCCACTACTCGGTCTTCGACAACATAGCCACATTGCCGCGGCTGCATAACTGGGACGAGAAAAAGATCAAGGACAGGGTGTACGAGGTGCTTGACATGGTAACCCTGGACGAGTCCTATGCGGACAAGTACCCCAGTCAGTTGTCGGGAGGGGAGAGGCAAAGAGTGGGACTCGCCCGGGCTCTGGCGGCTGACCCCGAAGTGCTTCTCATGGACGAGCCCTTCGGTGCCATCGATCCTATCAACCGGCTCATCCTGCAACAGTCCTTCCTGGAGATCCAGGAGGAGATCAAAAAGACCATCATATTCGTCACCCATGACATAAACGAGGCCATACAGCTGGGCGACAAGATAGCCATCATGAACCAGGGATCCCTAGTCCAATTCGATACAGTTTCAGAAATTTTGGCGAACCCTGAGAACGAATTTGTGGAGAACCTGCTGGGGCACGACAGGAACCTCAAGGCCTTGTCGCTGAAAAAAGCCAGGGATTACATCAAAAAAGAAGGCTACATAACGGTAGGCCCCGATGTCGACAAGGAAGCTATCCGCAAGGAGCTGGAAGAAAAGGACCTGGTCCTTGCATATATCATCGATTCCAGGGGACGGCTGAAAGGCCGCTATTACATCGACAAGGCGGCCAGAAAAGTAGACGGAAGGTACCCTCTCGTGCGGGAGACCCGGCCCTATCATGTCGAAAGGACCACAAGCCTTACGGAAACGTTGTCGCGCATGCTCGAATACGGGGAAAAGGTGCTGCCCGTGGTGTCCAGGAACGGACGGTTTAGGGGAGTTATAGACCTGGACTCCATCTTCGAGGAAGTCAAACAGGCGGGCACGGCGAAAGGAGCGTGATTTCTTGGAATTCTTCTCGTATTTCGTGACGCATTCCGACCTGATCGCCGATTCCATTATCCGCCATTTCCTCCTTTTTCTTATTTCCATGGCCTTTGCGATCGTCGTCGGGATATTTCTGAGCATAGTTATCACAAGGGAAGGACACGAGAAGGTGGGGCAAGTTATTCTTTCCATCACTGGAGCCAGCCAGGCTGTGCCTTCAGTGGCGGTCATCGCCCTGGTGTTTCTTTTCATAGGTATAGGGATGAAACCGGCCTTAGTGGCGCTTGTCATCTACAGCCTTGTCCCCATCGTCTTCAACGCAACATCGGGAATACTTAGCGTCGATCCAGGCGTGCTCGAGGCAGCCAAAGGCATGGGTCTGACCAAAAGCCAGAGGCTTTGGCACATAAAAATTCCCCTGGCCATGCCTGTGATAATGTCGGGCATCAGGAGCTCAGCTACCATCAACATAGGCACTGTGACCGTGGCCGCCATAATCGGAGCCGGCGGGTTGGGCGACATAATCTACACGGGGCTCAAGCTCAACAGGCCCGAAATGATCTTCATCGGTGCAGGCCTGGCGGCCATTATCGCCATACTCGTCGACACGGTCCTTATGTACGTCGAGCGCAAGGTAACGCCAAAGGGACTTGCGTAAAACAAACCCTGGTCCCTGGAAGCAAAACCAATTACATAAAATAAGGGAGGTTTTTCAATGAGAAAGTTTCTTTTAGTACTTCTTGCAGTCTGTTTTATGACGACGGCCGCCGGTAGCGCCATCGCGGCCGACAAGATAACCGTCGGCGCCAAGAACTTCACAGAACAGTACATCCTGGGACACATGATTACAAAGCTCCTAAAAAAAGCCGGTTACGACGTGGATACAAAAATGGGAACCGGGAGCACAGTAACCCGGAAGGCGCTTGAGACCGGCCAGACAGACCTTTATCCAGAGTACACCGGCACTGCATGGATGCTTTACCTGAAACACAATTCGGTGATCACCGACCCTGAAGAGCTCTACGAAAAAGTCAAGAAAGAAGACCTGGAGAAAAACGGCATCGTCTGGCTCGAGCCCTCTGGAGTTAACAACACCTACGCCATGGCCATCACCAAAGACGCCACCGAGACGATCGGCACCACCCTCAGCGACCTGGCCAAATACGTCAACGCCCATCCGGGCGAGGTCGTCTTCGGCATCGACCAGGAATTCTACGAACGTTCCGATGGCTTCTTCGCCATGGCCGAACATTACGGCATGAAGGTCAACAAGAACCAGATCCGCACCATGGAAGTGGGACTCACCTTCGAGGCCATGGAAAGAGGTCAGGTGGATGTGACCATGGTATTTGCCACCGACGGGAAGATCAAAAAGTTCGACCTCCACGTCCTCGAGGACGACAAACAATTCTTCCCCGTGTATTCCCTGGCCGTTTGCATACGCAAGGACGTCCTCGACAAGCACCCCGATCTGAAAGA
>LGFQ01000088.1 GCA_001508935.1 Synergistales bacterium 54_24 | reverse complement strand
CACGGTCGCACATAGCCTTGGCGGTCTCGAAGTCGCCCCTCGATGCCGCTTCGAGGGCGGGATGGGCGGATTTGTGGACGATTTCATGGGTCTTCTCGATTTGTTGGAAGCAGGCCTTTCTGCGTTTTCTCCATATTTCAAGATCTCGAAACCATACATCATTTGACGGATGAGAGACTGCTGTGGCGCGAAAGGGGCACAGCTTAACTTAAATTCCTTCCAATTGCGTGATATAATTTTGCTTGAGACCATTTTACAGAGGAGGGATCGCAGTGGATGTCATCCAAGCGTTGAAAGAGAGGCGCTCCATAAATTTCTTCGATCCTGAGCGGAGCATACCCGATGATACGTTGAAGGAGCTCTTGGAGATCGCAAATCTCGCTCCGTCTTCGTTCAACTTGCAGCCATGGAAAGTCATCGCGGTCAAAGACAGAGGGCGAAAGAAGGTCCTCAGGCGCTGTGCCTTCGACCAACCCAAGGTGGAAGAAGCCCCGGTTGTGCTCATAATCGTGGCCGATCCGATGGGCGTTGAGGAAAACCGCAATGCAGTCATCGAGTCCAACATAGAGTTAGGCTATATGAAGCCGGAGGCGACGGAGTCGACTTTGGGAATGATCCAGACCCTTTACGGCCCTCCAAATAGCCCGCAGAGGAAGGTCTTCGCGGTCAAAAATGCGTCGCTTTTCGCCATGAGCGTAATGGTCGCTGCCAGGGGATTGGGATTGGAGACGCACCCGATGGACGGCTTCGACGAGGGGGCCATAAAGAAGGAATTTGGCATCCCCAACGATAAGATAGTTCCCATGATCATCGCAGTGGGTTATATGAAGCCCGGCGTTACACTCCTTCCTCGGGCATATAGAAGAAAGGTCGAGGACTTCGTCAGGTTTGAGTAGGGCTTCCTGTAAAACGCTTCCAAGAGGCACTGCGGCAAAACGGCGTCGTTTTGTACAAAGGGCTTGTAGGAAATGGAGGGAGAAGTTATGGATCTCGGACTCGAGGGCAAAAGCGTTTTGGTGTTGGCTTCGAGCTCTGGCCTCGGTAAGGCCATAGCCGCGGAGTTTGCAAAAGAGGGGTCGCGCGTCATGATCTCCTCTTCCAACGAAGAAAAACTGCGGATCGCCCAAAGGGAGATAAAGGAAGCCACCGGCAACGAGCCCCTGTATAGGGTTTGCGACATCACGAAGGCCGATCAGATAAAGGCGCTGGTGCACGAGACCGCCAGCGCCTTCGGCACGATCCATGTGCTCGTCAACAACGCAGGCGGCCCGCCTCCGGGCACGTTCGAGAGCTTCGGCGACGATGCGTGGCAGCGCGCTTTCGAGCTCGACCTCCTGAGCTACGTGAGGAGCATTAGAGAGGTGCTTCCCTATATGAAGAAAGGGCGCTGGGGAAGGATAGTAAACTCCACCTCCTCTTCGGTCAAAGAGGTCATAGACAATCTAATACTCTCCAATACGTTCCGCATCGGCGTGGCCGGGATGAGCAAGACTTTGGCGCGGGAAGTGGCCCCGTACGGCATCCTCGTAAATGTCATAGGGCCCGGTCGGATACTCACGCCGCGCCTGGAGCAAGTGGACAGGGCGAACGCGCAAGAAATGAGAAAGAGCGTGGAAGAAGTCAGAGCGGGGACGCTTTCGGCCATACCGTTGGGGCGGTTCGGCGACCCCGCGGAATACGCCAAGCTCGCCGTTTTTCTGTGTTCCGAGGCCAACACCTACATAACCGGGCAGACCATCATAGTCGATGGCGGGATGGTGAAGGCCGTCCCGTAAGTTGAGGGAGGAAATATCTGTGGAGGTCAAGATCAAGGATGTCCTCAAGGTCGAGGGCAAGAAGGCCCTTGTGACGCTTTATGAAAATCCCTTTCGCCCAGCCGGGGGAGGGCAACCCGGAGATACGGGCACCTTGGAGGGCGCAAATCTTTTGGCGGTCGTTACCGATTGCACCGAAGAGGATGTGGGGCCCGTGCTTCACTTGACTTTGAAGCGCGGGGGAGTCAAATCCGGCGATGTCGCAACGGCTAAGATTGACGAGGAGCGCCATACCGCTCTCTCTCGCATGCACACCGGCGAGCACATACTATCCCGGGCTTTAGAAAAGCAAGTCCCAGGCCTCAGGGTGTATAAGGTTTCCATAGACCCCAAAGAGAGCTCTATATACCTGCACTACGACGGGGAACTCACATGGAAGATGCTCTTTTCCGCCGAGGACGAGGCGAACTCTATCATCGCCTCCGATATTCCCGTAAAAGTTTATGGCCTTCCTCCTCAAGAAGCCCAAAGCCTTCCCAATTTAAAGGCCAACTGGGAGAGGATAGAAAGTGAAGAGATAAGGATCGTCCAGATCGGCGATTACGATCTGATAGCCTGTTCGGGCAGCCACGTCTCCTCGACGGCTCAAGTCGGAGGGGTGATCGTGACAGCCTTCAGAGGCTCATCTCCTGAATGGGAAGTGAAGTTCTCTCTGGAGAGGGCGCACATCTTGGAGGATTACGGCAGGGCCATGAGGAGGCTTTTGCGCAAGGTTGGATGTAAACTTGAAGACATCGAGCCCATTTATGACAGGCTGAAGGAAGAGAAGGAATCGCTCCAAAAACTCCTCGGCAAGGTGAGGAGCTACATCTCCTTTCCCTTCTCGGAAGAGAAGGTGGACGGATACGAGCTGTTATCTGCTGAGGCGCCAGGCCTGACAGTGGAGATCGCGACGCCCGCCTTGAAGAGGCTCACCGAAGAAAGAGAAAAAGCCGTGGTGGTCTTGCTGATGCCGGTAGGTGAAGAAAGAGAGGTCCACTTCGTACTAACAGCCGGCAGCGGCGTCGCCATAGACCTGCGGAAGATCATAAAAGATAGGAAAGAGCTCGAAGCCAAAGGCGGCGGGAGCGCTTCCTGGGTTTCCGGGGTTACGACATGCCTTTCTATGGCGCGTTGGAAGGAGGCTTTGAGTGAGCTTCTTCGACCCGCTTAGTGTCTATAGTAGATAAGAGGCAGGGAATCGAGCGTCATTTCCCGATCCCCTGCCTCTTTACGAGGCGACGCTTCTGCGCCTTCTTCTTGCCGACCAGAGCGGGATCGTCCAAGCGCACGCTACGCAGATCACCAGCACGGCACTTATGGGGCGCGTTACAAATTGGCTCAAACTGCCCCCCGTTTTTATAACGCTCATCATGAAGTTGCGCTCTACCATGGGCCCAAGTATCAGCCCCAAGACTATCGGAGCGACGGGCACTTCGCTCTTCTCGAAGAAATATCCCAAGAGCCCCATGACGAGCATCACGCCCACGTCGAAGAGGCTGTTGTTTATGGCGTAAGAGCCGACGCAGCAAAAAAGCAGTATGGCCGGCATAAGAATGCCTTTTGGCACTTTTAGCATCTGCATGCCAGACCTGGCGGCCAAATATCCTAACGGAATCAATAGCACATTGGCGATGAGAAAGACCAGATATATGGCATAGACGAGATCCCCTTGTCTTTCAAAGATGAGTGGGCCAGGGCGCAACCCCTTCATCATGAGGATGCCGAGCAAAATTGCCGTTATGGAATCGCCCGGTATGCCAAATACGAGCGCCGGGATCCATGCTCCGCCCAAGGCCGCGTTGTTGGCCGATGTAGCGGTTAGAACTGCCTCTTCCGAGCCCTTGCCGTACTCTTCCGGGTGTTTTGATGAAAGTTTACCGACGCCGTAAGAGATCCAGGCGGCGATGTCGCCCCCTGCGCCCGGCAGAGCCCCTATGACCATGCCAAGCACTGTAGAGCGCAGCAATATCCCCAAGCGGTTTTTCATCGTCGCCCATGCGCTTTTGAGCATCTCAAAGAAGCCGAAGGAGAGCTTTTGTGCCGTGAAACTGACCGACTCCTCCGTCGTGCGTATGACCTCGCTCACGCCGAACAGCCCGACCATGGCCGGGATGAAGTTCACGCCGCCCAAAAGCTCGCTGCTTCCGAAGGTGAAGCGCGGTATACCGAGCGTTATGTCTATGCCTATAGTGGAGAAAAAGAGCCCCAACAGGAGCGCTATGCAGCTTTTGACCGTGGAGCCCTTCGATACCGTGACGGTTGTGGAAAGGCCCAAGATGGCAAGCCAAAAGTACTCAAACGAAGTGAAACGCGTGGCGAATTGGGCTAACGTAGGAGCGATAAGCATCAACGAAAGTGCCCCAATGATCCCGCCCGTAGCGCTGCAACAAGCGCAAAGGGCCAACGCCTTCACCGCCATTCCCCTGCTGCACAGTTGGTACGTATCTTCTACATAGGCGCTGCTCGACGGGGTACCGGGAACGCGTACCAGAGTCGCAGGGATGTCGCCGGCAAATATAGCCATAGCCGAAAGGACTATCACGCCCGCTAAGGCAGGGAGCGGATCCATGAAGAATGTGAAGGGAACGAACAAAGCGGTAGCCATCGTGGCCGTTAACCCCGGTACGAGTCCCACAAAGAGGCCATAGACTGCCGTAATGACCATGATGAAAATTAAATAGGGGCTCGATAATAACTGAATTGCCGCCGCGAGGTTTGCCATCATTTTTCTACCACCCCCACGGTCCTATGGGAAGCGGAACCTTGAGCGCCTTTGTGAACAACCCCCACACCACTGCCACCAATATCGTGGCCGTGACGGCGCTGCGCAAAAGGCTATTCTTGCGCAAGCATAACTCTGCCATCATCATGATCCACGACGTTAGAATGAAGCCCAACTTAGGGGCACAGGCGATCAGAAATATCACCAGCCCCGTAACTTCCACGAGCCTTAAGCGTTCGCCCGGTCCGCTGAAGAATCTCTCTCCCTTCTTTTGGCGCAGAGCGGGTGCTAACACCAATATGCCGCAGATACATAAAGCGATGCCTATAAGCGTGGGGAAGAGCCCTGGCCCAGCATATGAACCAGGGACATTTCCCAACTGCATGCTCCTGTGTACGATGAGCACTCCTCCAACGGCGCACCCGGTGCCGATAACGGCATCTCTTGCGAGCAATGCTACCACCCCCCCACACAAATAAGAGCAGGGAGAAACAAGTCTCCCCGCTCTTACAAGTCTTCTTCCTTCTACTTGGCTAATCCCAGCTCCTTCATGAGGTTGCCCAGCCCTTCATCGTTTTCTGCCAAAAACTTTACCGCCTCGTCGGTCGGGATCCAGGCTACGCCGTATCCAACTTGATCCATGAAGCTCGTGAAGCGCTCGCTTTCGACTGCCTTTTTCAGTGCCGGTTCCAGAACATTGACGATGTCGTCGGGGAGCCCCTTGGGGCCGGCTATGCCGCGCCATGTGCCCAGGCTCCAGTCTATGCCAAGTTCCTTCAGCGTCGGTATGTCGGGGAAGGCCTTGACGCGCTCGTCTGCCATGACCGCGAGCCCCTTGATCTTGCCGGCCGAATAGAGGCTCATGCCCTCGGGCAAGCTGCACGGCACCAGGTCTACGCCTCCACCTATCAGCTCACGCAGGCCTTCAGCAGCCCCAGTGGAAGGAACCCAGGTTACAGCATCGGGCGGGAGCCCCATAGAGGCGAGCCACCCAGCCATAGCGAGGTGCCATATACCACCGGTGCCCGTACCGGAAGCGCGCAGCTTCCCTGGATTTGCCTTTATCTCATTCACGAGGTCTTCCAATTTTTCCCACTTCGAATCGGCCGAGACCCATACCGCTGCGGGGTCGATGTTTACAATTCCTATGGGACGGAAGTCGTTGTAAGTTACTTCCGCCATGCCCATCCAATGCATCATGTTGAGTTCGGCGGTGATGATGGTGAGCGTATATCCATCGGGCTGAGCCTTGGCTCCGGCTATATGGCCTATGGCTCCGCCTCCGCCGGTGCGGTTCACCACGTTAAAGGGGACGCCCAGATCTTCCTGCAAGATGGCGGCTATCGTCCTCGCTACTTGGTCCGTTCCTCCGCCCGCGCCCCAGGGACAAATGATCTGCACCGGTCTATCTGGGTAAGCCGCTTGTGCGCCTACCGATGAGGCAAAAAGCACAAACATTGCGACAAGTGCTAAACATGCCAGACGCCACTTTCCCTTCATGCCTATCCCTCCCTGATGAGATTATATGCTCTT
>LGFQ01000087.1 GCA_001508935.1 Synergistales bacterium 54_24 | reverse complement strand
CTGTGCCCTGGATGATGTCCTTCAGCCATTCCGACGCGTTTTCCACCGTTATCGGCTCTGAGTTGAGCCGTGAACAGGCTAACACTCTATTCAACGCTCCTTCGAGTTCCCTTATATTGCTCGGTATGTGTTGGGCTATAAATACTACCACGTCATCTGGGATGTCCAATTCTCTCAATTCGGCCTTTTTTCTCAATATGGCGATGCGCGTCTCATAATCGGGCGGCTGTATGTCCGTAACTAATCCCCACTCGAAGCGGGAGACTAACCTCTCTTCGACGCTCTGAATTTCCTTCGGCGGTCGGTCAGAGCTGATGACTATTTGTCGCTTCGCATCATGCAAACTGTTGAAGGTGTGGAAGAATTCCTCTTGAGTGCTCTCTTTATTGGCCAAAAATTGGATGTCGTCGATCAATAGAATATCAACGCCCCTGTATTTTGCCTTGAAATCTTGAGTGCGATTGTTCTGTATCGAAGTTATCAATTCATTTGTGAACTTTTCCGAGCTCACGTAAGAGACGCGGGCGCTGGGGTTGTTTTTTATTATGTAGTGGCCTATTGCGTGCATCAGGTGGGTTTTACCGAGCCCCACGCCTCCCCATATAAAAAGCGGGTTGTAAGCTACGCCTGGACTCTCGGCCACGGCGAGGCTCGCCGCATGGGCCAACCTGTTAGATTTCCCGACGACGAAATTTTCGAATATATAAGACTGATTTAGTCCTAATCTCTCCACTGCCACCCCGGTTTGGGGCTGAGAAGCGCGACGAGCGCGCTTCTGTTCTTCGTCGCGCACCTCTGAATTCACCTT
Organism: Synergistales bacterium 54_24; assembly: GCA_001508935.1. Classification (GTDB taxonomy): domain Bacteria; phylum Synergistota; class Synergistia; order Synergistales; family Thermosynergistaceae; genus Thermosynergistes. Next base: position 5,294 of record LGFQ01000087.1, on the reverse strand, counting down.
AAGTTCAATCTTATCCGCTATGCCGAGTGTCGACGTGATCTCCTGCAGCGTCTTTAAAAAGCGCGTCTGTATTTGCTCTCTCACGAAGACGTTCGGCACATCTATTATCAATCTGTCCTCTTCTACGCCCAAAGGCAGACACGTCTTGAGCCATATCTCAGCCCCGCCTCCGCCTTGAGGTGCGATGCTCTTGGTGGCCTCCAAAATTTTACTCCAGGCTATTTCTAAGTTCTCAACCAAGGCCCTTCCCCCTAAAAGTTATCCACTGGTTAACCTATATTACCACAGGCGGAGCGGGGAGAGATATCCACATTATCCACAAATTTACACGGGGTCTTGTGGATAACTTTTTGTGAGGCGCCATAAGAGATTGTGGTCTAAATACGAAAGGGTTTAAGTCCTGACGAAAGTTGATTAAAAAGGCGCGCCTTGTCATTTCCTAATTATCCACCACTATTTCCACAGGTGTGGATAATTTTCCACCGAGGCGTGGCCATCCTATGGTTCCACCAACGTTGCGATTGTGACGCTCACAGCCCCTCCAGTTTGGCGAAACATGCCCCTCACACCCGTTATAGTCGCAGCCCGCTGCGGCGCAAGTTCGATGCACGCGTTGTTGGCAGCCGGAGAGGCAGTCCCCACCCCGATACCTAAAACCAACATGATCGCATATAAGAGGGCGGCATCGTTCGGCGTTGGGGGCGACGGCGCAGAGCAGCGAGCCGAGGACGAAGAGGATGAGACACGACATGAACGTGAATTTTCTCCCCAAGGCGTCGCTAACTTTGCCGATTATGGGCATGGTGGCGGTGAGCCCGAGCTGGTATGCGCTGATAATCCATCCCGCCACAACTATGGACACGCCGAAAAACGCGGTGATCATGGGAAAAGCCACCGCTATGGACGTGGCACTTATGGATGAAAGGATCAAAGAGATGCTCACAGTGGTGAATATCAAATATCTCAGGTTGAGGTCGCCTCCGGGGAGATGTCGCTCCAATATTGCTACAATTATATTAACATACTAACACTAACCTCGGGTTTAGGTCTTTACCTTCCGTGTTTTTTAGTCCAACCTAACTCTTGCTCTCTCTCTTTCACACCTCAACTCCACCCGTATTTCCTACGCCTCACATTTCACGTCTCACGTCTCACATCCTGGCTCATATGCGGATTACGTACGCCTCGATTTCAGAATCTACGTGCCCCTCCGACAAATAGAGAAAAGCCCTCGGCCATCCCATTCCGTAGCTGGCAGAAAAGATCGTGACGCAGCGGCCGAAATTCACCTTATATCCGACATTTGGCACATACTGATGGCCGCGGATCAAGAATCGACAATCGAGCAACGACAGAAACGCCTCCATCGCACCCTCGTCGAAAGGTCGCGTCCCGCCCCCCCTCGGCCAATACGACTCGTCTAAGGGGTCGTTCCAGAGCATTTGAAAACCCATATCGTCATCGGCTTTGGCCTTTTCAAGCTCATCTATCCCTTCGGGGACGGGAATTGGCACGCCACCGTGGACGGCGGCCAACTCTCCGACCTTCGCCGCCAAGGGGAGGCTGTCGTACCATGAAAGCAGCGACGGCAAAGCGCCGGTGAGTCCTTTGTTTCTCAACTCGTCAGCGAAGGTATAATGGTAGTTCATTTCCCAATCTTCATGATTTCCTCTTAACAAAATAACTCGGTCAGGGTGCTCGAGCTGAAATTGCAATAGGGCAGTCAGAAGCTCTACGCCGAAAGCGCCCCTGTCCACGTAATCGCCCAAAAAGAGCCAAAGGCACCGGTCGTCTTTGACCCACTCTATAATCTCCTTGAACGAATCAAGCTCTCCGTGGAGGTCGCCCACGACCACGAGCGCACCCGCACCGGTGCGCTCTACGAACGACCCCCTTCGGCCCGGAAGTTCCTCGTTTAACCTCGTGCTCTCGCGGAGCAACTCTTCAAACGACATCTCCATACCCCCTCGTTTTTGCCACATGAGATAAAATAAACGAAAAAGGCGAGAGAAAGAAGGTTTTGGACGAATGATATCGCGCCCGGTTACGCACATAATAAGCCACACGGACCTCGACGGCGTGACCGCCGCTGCCGTCGCGTGGCACGCCCATTACCCTGAAGGCAGGCCGATAAAGGTGACGCTTGCGGGCTATGGCGAAGTGGACGACTTGATGGTGGAGTCCGTCCAGGAGGGTTACAGGGTCGTCGTGTTGGATCTCTTCTGCCAGCGCCAAAAGACCGTGGATTTCATCGATGGCGCCTTTAAAGAGGGGGATGAACCCATCCTCTTCGACCATCACAAAAGCACGATGGAGCGCTACGGCAACCGCCCATGGCTGGTGATAGACACGAGCGCCTGCGCCGCTAAGGTGTATTATCGATGGGCCATGGGGCACCTTCCGCAAGAAAAGGCGAGGAGGATAGCACAGCTCGCCGATATCGTGGAGATCGCAAACGACAGAGACCTGTGGCTCGGCGAGCGCGCCGAAAGCAGGCTTTGGCAGGCGCTGATCTCTCTTACCGATCCTTGGAGCGTGCTTTTGAGGCTGATCTCCACCCCCGACGGCGCTCTGTCTGAGGGAGAGAAGGAGGCCGCCCTTGCCTTCGTGCGCGACCAGGAGGAGAGGTTCAGCCGTGCCATGGAGAAGGTGCGCCGCTTCAGAAACGACTTGGTCCTCGTAGGGCCGGACATGCTCAAGTTCGGCGACGTCTCCGACTTTTGCGGCCTGGTTTTGGATCGCACCCCTGATCCGCCCAAATTGGTCGCGGTGGCGAACAAAAAGGCCACGGGCGAGTGGGCGGTCTCTTTGAGGAGCAGAGACGGTTTGGCTGGAGAGTTGGTGGGGATACTCAGGGATGGAAAGAAGGTGCGCGGCGGAGGACATGGCGATGCCGCGGCTCTGTACTTTCCCCCTCATTACAGCACAGACCAGATAGGGGAGACGCTCCTCTCCGGACTGAAGGCAGTCGTGGAGAGAGGGCGTTCCATGGGCGTGACGCTGGGCGATATGTTAAGCCTCCTTGAGAGAGGGGAAGGAAAATGAGTGGGATCAAAGTAGCTGTCTTTTACGCCTCCGTGGGCACTGGCCACAAGAGCGCCGCCAAAGCCATATCGGACTGGTTTCGCCGCGAGGTTCCGGGGGCTGAGACGATGTGCGTGGATACGCTCACCTACGCGTCCCCTTTGGTGCGCGGCCTGTACGCCCGCTCCTACTTGGAGATGGTGCGGCGCGTCCCGCAGCTCTGGGGGTATCTGTATGAAGCGATGGACACTCCCGATGCCATCGACGGTTTTCTGGCCACCATAAACGAGCTCACAGAAAGGTTGAATTTGCGCAAGCTTCTGCTGGCGCTCGCCGAGTTCGACCCTCAGGCCGTCTTCTTCACCCACTTCTTCGGGGCTTCCGTAGTGGCCGACGCGCTTCAAGGGCAACGGCCGGTCTTTTACGTGAACACCGATTTTCTGAGCCACATCTTTCACAGGAATTTGAGCTTTTCTGGATGGTTTGTGGCGAGCGACGAAGCCAAGCGCCAATATGCCGCAGACGGCATAGATGGGGATCGTGTAGTCGTCTCGGGCATACCGGTGGATCCGATATACCTATCTCCGCCCACCAGGGAGGAGGGAAGGCGCTTTTTGGGCATAAGCGGCGACTCTCCTATGTTCTTGGTTATGGGAGGGGGAATAGGCGTAGGGCCTTTTAGCGAGGTAGTGGATTCGCTGAGCCAGTTAGATGGGTGCCTCGTATTCGCCCTGTGCGGCAACAACAAAAACCTCTTCGAGAGGTTGAGCGAGCGCTATAGGGGGCATGAAAGGGTGCGCGTGCTCGGCTTCGTGAGCGGCATGCCCTACTACTACGCCGCAGCCGATGCGGTGATCATGAAACCGGGTGGGCTTTCCACGTCGGAATTGCTCTGCGTAGGGTCCCCGCTGATATTGTGGGGGCCCATCCCTGGGCAAGAACAGCGCAACAGCGACTATCTGCTGGACAGAAGGGCAGCGCGCATGGTATTCGAGCCGCGCAGAGCTGCGGAAAAGGTGAAGGAGATCTTAAAAGACGAAGGTGCCTTGACCGACCTGAGGACCAACATGGCTCGCATCGCCCGACCCGACGCCGGCGGAGCGATAGTGCGCCATACGCTCGAATGGATAAGGTGAAAGGGCGATGCTTGGAGCCATAACGGGCGATATAGTCGGTTCTCCCTACGAAGGAAGGCGCTTCAGGACGAAGAGCCTCGACTTTTCCCTCTTCGGGCCGCGCACGCGCTTTACGGATGACACCGTGATGACCGTGGCGGTTGCCGACGCCATCCTCAGAAAGGTCGATTATGCCGCTTCCTATAGTGAGTGGGGACGCACCTTTCCAGATGCCGGTTACGGATACCTTTTTAAGCGCTGGCTCACATCGCCGGACCCGAAGCCCTATAACAGCTTCGGCAACGGTTCAGCCATGAGGGTATCGCCCGTGGCCTACGCCTTTAATTCTTTAGATGAAGTCTTGACCGAGGCCGAACGCACGGCCCTTCCGACCCACAACCACCCTGAAGGGATCAGGGGCGCCAAAGCCGTGGCGGCATGCGTGTTTTTGGCCAGATCCCATCGCTCCAAGGGCGAGATAAAAGACTTCGTGGAGCGGACCTTCGGCTACGACTTGAGCCGCACGACCGACGAAATACGGCCCACGTATTCCTTCGACTCAACCTGCCAGGGGAGCGTACCTGAGGCGATCATCGCCTTTTTGGACTCCCACGATTTTGAGAGCGCCATAAGGCTTGCCATATCGCTCGGAGGTGATGCGGACACCCAGGCCTGCATCGCCGGCGCTATAGCCGAAGCCTTTTACGGCGGTGTCCCCGAACCTATTTTAAAAACTGCCCTCTCCTTCCTCCATCCCTCTTTGTTGGCGGTGGTGAGGCGCTTCTGTAAAATCTATCCCTGCCCGACCGAAGTCCCGGAGGAGTGAGCGGTCGGCGCCGGGGTCATTCTTCTCTAAGGGCGATCGGCCAGGACCTCTTCGAGCGCGTCCATGGCCTTTTCGACCCTTTCGAGCCTAGCCTGGCTTCCCATGTGGCCGATTCTAAAAACCTTGCCCTTTAGCGGCCCGTAGCTTCCGCCAAAGACCACGCCGCGCCTCCGCATCTCCGTGTCGAGGGCGATCCACGTCCATCCCTCTGGCACATTGGCCGCCGTCACCGTGGGAGAGGAGAGCGACTCGTCTTTGGGGAAGAGCGACACGCCCATCCCTTTCAGGCGATCCCTGCAATATGCCGCCACATCGTCGTGGCGCTTGAA
>LGFQ01000014.1 GCA_001508935.1 Synergistales bacterium 54_24 | reverse complement strand
CTGAGGAGAGAAGGATCGAGTCTGTAGAGGACGAATCGAAGATAGACGAGGCGCTTGAACTGGTGCTTACTGCAAGCGAGAAAGCAGAGGTAATGCGGGCACTCAAGTGATTCTTTGGCGTCAGCTCCCGGCTGGACTGGAGTTGGATTTGATACCCCTCGAGGACGCTGACTCCGAACTTCGCAAGCGAGCACTTAAGGAAGGGATTCGGCTTTATGGGTAGATTTGCTGCCCTGCGTACGCATCTAGGGTTACAAGGAGCGTCTAATTGAATGCATGCGCTCTCTTTGAAGGAGGACAGTGATTCATTACAAGCCTGTATTAGTCCATTCATCCTCTGAAATTCCTGCTTGCCTTAAAACCTCTTTAAGTAGTGAAACGCTTATATCCCCTCGTGTGAATTGGACACTTTCAATTTCAACTGGCCGCGGCACATAAAGGAACGTCGACCGCAGGTAAAAGGACCCGTAAAGTCAAGCGTTTTTAGTCGTCTAACCGATTCACGTCTGCTTATGGGTTTTATGCCTCGGCTGCTATTACGTTAAGGCTAATTCCGCCAATAGAGGGGAGTGGATCCCCGTCGCGAAGTTTCAAAATCAACCGCTCTTCGAGGACTTCCCTCAATACGTTACGACACATTTCCAAGGTTTTCTCATTTGCCCATACACCGGGACAAGAAGGAATCTCTCCGAAGAATGTACCATCTTCGAGCATTTTGTATGTTGCCTCATGCATGGCTGCTTCTGTAAAGGCAGTCAAAATAGGCACAAGTAATCTCCTCGTTGTGAATTATACATGAAGCGAAACAGCATTTTTAGCAATACCAAGAAATCCCAGGGTTAGGTCTTTACTTTTTGTGTTTTTTCTTCACCTTCTCTTTTGTAATCCAACGGTGGATTCCGGGGTTATTTGGGTTTTGCATGGCCTTGGCGCTCCTGCCACTTTCCGGCGAAGGTAATGGCGAAAGACTTAGCTATAAGCTTTATATCGGTCCATAAGCTGGCCTCCCGCATGTACTTTAAGTCGAAGGTGAGCTTCTCCTCGGGCGGGCTTTCGTAGTGCCCGAAGATCTGAGCTAAACCTGTGAGGCCAGGGCGTATAGCGTGGCGCTTTGCATACTCGGGGTGTCTTTGGACGAATTCCCTTACGAATTCTGGCCGCTCGGGGCGTGGGCCTACGAAGCTCAAGTCCCCAAGGAATATGTTTAGAAGCTGCGGCAGTTCGTCCAAAGCAGTCCTGCGCAAGAAACACCCCACGCGCGTGACCCTGGGGTCGTCTGAATCGGCCAAGACTGGCCCGGTGAGCTTCTCGGCGTCGCGCACCATAGAGCGGAACTTATATAGCTTGAAGATACGCCCATTTAAGCCGACTCTCTCTTGAGAGTAAAGCACCGGCAGTCCGTCGTCTAATATTATGGCGATAGCTATAACCAGCCACAGTGGCGAGGATACGACAAGACCTGCCGCCGCGAGGAATATATCTATCGCCCTCTTTGTCAGCGATAGCGCATACGGTGCAACCTCGGGGTGTTGCGCCGCGTCTTGTGCCATCAGAGTTCGGCCTTCTCTTTGTTCTTTCATCGCAACCCCCGCTCCAGTTCGAGGGCCGAAGTCCTGCCTTCGGCTTATCGTGTGGCACCACGCAGATTGGCCTACAAGAAGCCACATTTAGTATAGTATAAACGAGGTGTGAAATGCAGCATATCTGACTTCTGGTGCAGACCCGGATGCCGAGATCGCGCACGAAGCGTTATTTTGTCTCTTGTGCCTATAAAATACAAGGCCTGAGGCTTCCGTCTATTTCATGTTACAATTGTGCCGTTTGCCTTTGTGGCTATACCTTGGCAGACGTATAAGTGTCATTCTAAACGCGTTGCCGAGTAAGCGCTGAATAAGCGAAGAAGAAAACACAAAAGTAAAAACCTGACCCAGGGGAGGAATGAAGATGAGAAGAGCGTTAGCGGTTTTGTCGTGTATTGCGTTATTGGCGACGGCGGCGCAGGCCGCAGAGGACCTCATCAAGGTGGGGCATACGGTCTCCCTCACCGGCGGGGCCTCCATGTGGGGACAATCGGAAAAGAATGCGCTGGAGCTTCTGATAGGCAAGATAAACGAAAGTGGCGGTGTGCTCGGCAAGAAAATCGTGCTCATCAGCTACGACAACAGGAACGACCCCGTGGAGTCCGTCAACGTGGCGCGCCGCCTCATCAACGACGGCGTCGTGGCCGTCATAGGGCCGGCTCAGAGCGGGAACGCCATAGCCACGGCCCCGATCTTAGAGAGGGCGAAGATCCCCATGATCGTAACCACCGCCACGAATCCCTATGTGACCATTGACAAAGACACGGGGAAGGTGCGCCCTTTCGCCTTCAGGCCATGCTTCATAGATCCCTTCCAGGGGACTGTGGCGGCCCAGTTTGCCTACACAGACTTGGGGGCTAAGAAGGCTGCGATACTCTACGACGTGGGGTCCGACTACGGTCAGTGGCTTGCCAAGTATTTCGAGGAGGCCTTCACCGCCAAAGGGGGAGAGGTCGTAGCTAAGGAAGCCTTCCGAAGCGAGGAGCTCGATTACAGGGCGCAGCTCGGGAAGATAAAGGGGCTTTCTCCCGATGTGCTCTTCCTGCCCACCACGCAGAAGGAAGCCGCCATGGCGGCCCGTCAGGCGCGCGATCTGGGGATAACGGCCACGTTTTTGGGCACCGATAACTGGGGAAGCCCAGACCTTATAGACCTGGGTGGAAGCGCCATAGACGGGGGCTACTTCGTCAACCTTACCGACCTTTCAGACCCAGACATCCAGGACTTCGTGGCTGAATATCGTGCTGTTTACGGTAAGGACCCGGTTCTCCCCAACCCTGTCATGGCAGGGGACGCCATATATATGCTCGTCGACGCTATAAAGAGGGCCGGCTCCACCGACGGGACGGCGTTAGCGAAGGCTCTTGAAGAGACGCGAGACCTACCCGTGGTGAGCGGCAAGATCACGGTGAATCCGGAGGATCACAACCCGTTGAACAAGCCCGCTGTGATCCAAAAAGTGGACACCAAGGCCCGTGCCTTCGTCTTCGTTAAAAAATACGAGCCCGGGGATTAGTGCGACCCTTTGAGCTTTTGACGGAGAGGTAAGGGCGAGGGTGTTCCTTCAAACGCTTTTCACCGGGCTTTCGGTAGGCGGCATATACGCGCTCATGGCTGTGGGCTATTCGCTTATATTCAGCATCTTGAACTTCAGCAATTTTGCCCATGGCTCCGTCATAATGTTAGGGGCTTACATGGGCTTGGGCCTGGCGTCGAAGTTCGGCCTTAAGTTGGGCTTTGTCGTGGCCGGCGCCATGGCCGGAGGCGGACTGCTTGCCGTGCTGAACGAGCGCCTCGCCTATCGCAAGCTTCGCCACAGGAACGCCCCCTCCCTTTACCTCATGATCTCGGCCATGGGGTGCTCCGTCTTTTTGGAGAACATGGTTTATGTGACCATAGGCTCGCGCTTCTACGCCTTCCCTGAGTTTTTCACCCGCCGGGTGGTCACGTTTTTGGGTTCCTCCGTGAGCGTTATGGACCTGTTCGCCCTCGCCTTTTCACTCTTGGCGATAGGGGCTTTAGGGCTCTTTTTGGCCCGCTCCCGCACTGGGATAGCCATAAGGGCCGGCGTATGCGATATGACCATGTGCTCCCTCATGGGGGTGGATACGGATAGGCTCGTGGCCCTCGTTTTCTTGTTGGCGGGGGCCCTTGGGGGTTTGGCGGGGACGTTCATGGGGGTGCGATATCTCGTCTACCCGACGATGGGGTGGATCACGAACAAGGCCTACATCGCCGCCGTCATCGGCGGCTTGGGGAGCCTATTGGGCGCCATCGTGGGCGGCGTCATCCTGGGCGTAGTAGAGACGTTCATCTCCGCCTATGTGTCAAGCATCCTCCGCGACGTCTTCAGCTTTACCATCCTCATAGCGCTTCTCGTGTGCATGCCGAACGGCCTCTTCGGGAAGAGCATGGAGGAGAGGGTTTGAAATGAGCTACATCCTCTCCATAACGACCCTCGCCTGTATAAATATGATCGCCGTCTTGGGCCTCGCCATATTCACAGGCTTTACAGGGCTCTTTTCCTTCGGGCACGCGGCTTTCATGGGGATAGGGGCTTATGTATCGGCCATACTTACGTACTATTACGATGTCCCCTTCTCCCTGGCCCTCGCCTGCGGCGTTGCCGCCTCTTCAGCTGCCAGCCTCATAATAGGCGTACCCACGCTGAGGGCGCGCTTGCGCAGCGACTACTTCGCCATCGCCATTTTGGGTTTCGGCGAGGCGTTGCGGGTGATCTTGGAAAACCTCTCGATAACCAACGGGGCCAGAGGGCTCCCAGGGATTGCACCTTATACCACTCTCCCCGTTGTGCTTTTGTGCCTGGGCCTGTGTGTAATCGTGGCCAGGAACTTCCTGCGATCCCGATATGGCGCCGCCTGCATAGCCGTCAGGGAGGATCCCGTGGCGGCCGAGATGTCGGGGATACACCTCTTCAGGACGCGCCTGTTGTCCTTGGCCTTGAGCGCCGCCTATTGTGGGCTCTCAGGGGGACTTTTGGCCCATTATCTCTCGTTCATCCAGCCCGTCATGTTCACTCTCGTCCAATCGACGCAGATCTTGGCGGCCGTCATAGCGGGAGGGCTCGGTAGCATATCGGGGCCACTTGTGGCCTCTTTCCTCTTCGTGGCGCTGCCCGAGGCCCTACGGGTGGCCCAGATGTGGCGTCTCGTGGCCTACGGTCTTATACTCGTGCTCATCATGCTTTTCCGGCCTCAGGGGCTTTTGGGACACCAGGAGATCTCTCGCCTGTTCAAGAGGCCGGCAGGTGAGGGCCATTGACGGAGGTCTTGTCCCTTAGCGGAGTGAGCAAGCGTTTCGGCGGCATCGTGGCGGCTTCTGATGCCTCATTTGGTGTAGAAGATGGGGAGATATTGGGCATTATAGGGCCGAACGGAGCCGGTAAGACGACAATTTTTAACGTCATAACGGGAGTTTACCCGCCCGACGGCGGTTCGCTTTCGTTCCGTGGTGTGGCATTGAACGGCAAGAGGCCCGACGAGATCGTGAGGATGGGGATTGCCCGCACCTTTCAGAACATCAGGCTCTTTTCCAACCTGACGTGCCTCGCAAACGTGATGACGCCGCTCTTGCAGCGAAAGCATTACGGTGTATGGCCTTCACTTTTACGCACACGTGCTGTGCGAAAGTGCGAGAGGGAGTCGGAACAAGAGGCGCTTTCTCTTCTCGAGGCGGTTGGGCTTTCTCCCTTTTCTCATCAAAAGGCTTCATCCTTGCCTTATGGGCTTCAGAGGAAGCTCGAGATAGCCCGTGCCCTTGCCACAAAGCCGACGCTTCTGCTTTTGGATGAACCGGCTGCCGGCATGAACCCGGAAGAAGCGAGAGCGCTTTCGGGACTCATCCGTGAGATCCACGGCAAATTTTCCCTGACCGTGATGCTTATAGAACATCACATGGATGTGGTGATGAGGCTCTGTTCCAGAATCCTGGTCATGAACTTCGGCGCCGTCATCGCTCAAGGGAGGCCGGAAGAGGTTAGAAGGGATGAGAGAGTGCTTTCGGCTTACCTGGGGAGGAGGGCGTAAGCGATGCTGTCGGTGAAAGACCTCCACGTGCATTACGGCAAGATTCACGCCGTCAGGGGCGTTTCGTTTCATGTAGAAGAAAAGGAGATCGTATCCATCGTAGGGGCGAACGGAGCCGGCAAGTCGACCATAATGTGGACGCTGGCTCACGTCTTGAAACCCTCATCCGGAGAGATAACCTTTTTGGGCCTCCCGCTCCCGGAGAAGCCCCACGAAGTCGTGCACAGCGGCATGTGTCTGGTGCCCGAACGCAGGAGGCTCTTCGGCGCGCTCACCGTGAGCGAAAATCTCGTCATGGGGGCATACATGAGGAAAGATGCCGAGGGCATAAGGCGCGATATGGAGCGCACGTTCGAGCTCTTTCCGGTCCTTAAAGGGCGGCTGAACCAGGTAGCCGGGACGCTCTCAGGCGGAGAGCAGCAGATGCTCGCCATAGCGAGGGCGCTCATGAGCTCTCCGCGCATGATGCTTTTGGATGAGCCGTCTTTGGGGCTGGCTCCCATCTTGGTGGATCGCCTTATGGACGCCATCGTCGCCTTGCGTGAGTCCGGCATGACTATCCTTATGGTGGAGCAGAACGCCGATAGGGCTCTGGAGATTTCCGACAGGGCCTATGTGCTGGAAGTGGGCACCATCATCATGGAAGGCTCAGGCAAAGATCTTTTGGACGACCCCGTCGTGCGTAAGGCCTACCTCGGCGAGCTCGCCTAACCCAGCTTCCATATAACACCTCACATCTTACTCCTCACTCCTCACTCCTCACTCATCACTAATCACTCATCACTAATCACTCATCACTCTCACATCCACTCCAAGCATTATAGATCAGCGGAGCAGCATTTGATGTGCTAAAATGAAACTGCAAGAAGGGGGTTCTCCCATGAACGTATTGCAGGATGTGCGGGAACTCCAGGAAACCAGAAAAGAACATGAGCTCAGGCTCGCGAAGTTAGAAAAGCTGATGGAAGCCTCGATCTTGGATACCCAGCAACTGAAGCTTGAGATGCGGCTATGTAAATCCTGAGGTTTTCTCCAAATAAAAATTTCTTTGGTTAGTTGGCATAGGTTAGTCGACGTAACATAGATCCGCAGACATCATCAAAAGGAGTGGGACGATTGCAACTCAAAATTTTGGGGGCAGCCGGTGAAGTAACCGGTTCGCTTTACCTATTGGAAGCTGGTGCAAGCCACGTTTTGGTTGATTGCGGCACCTTTCAGGGCAGAGACGAGGACAGGCGCAACGCTGAAACCTTCCCCTTCGATCCGATCGGCGTCGACGCCGTGCTTTTAACCCACGCACACCTCGACCATTCGGGTCGCATCCCGCTCTTGGCAAAACGCGGCTTCCATGGTCGTATATACGCTACATCGCCCACGGTGGAGCTATGCGATGTCTTGTGGCGCGATTCCACCCGCCTTATGAAGGAGGAAGCGGAGTGGCGCACCAGGAAAAACCGCCGCCGCGGCCTCCCTGCCGTATTTCCTCTGTATGACGAAGCGGATGTAGATCAAGCGATAGCTTTATTTCAACCCACTACCTATGATGACGTCTTCGACGTAGCGCCAGGAATTCGCGTTCGCTTCCGGGATGCGGGGCACATGTTGGGCAGCGCCATGCTGGAGGTGTGGCTCAAAGAGAACGACGAAGAGGTCAAGGTCGTATTTTCTGGAGATCTCGGGCAGCAGGAGTCCGTCCTCGAGCGCAACCCTGCCGTCGTCGAAGATGCTCATTTTGTGGTGATCGAGTCTACCTACGGCGACCGCAGGCACAAAAGCTGCGCCGAAACGCGGGAAGAATTTGCGTCGATCATGAGAGAGGCCCTCGGCGATCGCTCGAAGGTTTTAATCCCCACGTTTGTCGTAGAGAGGGCGCAGCGCGTGCTGTACGAGCTGTTTCTCCTCCAAGAGGAGGGGGTATTGCGAGACAACGTCCCCATATACTTAGATTCTCCCATGGGCGTTACAGCCACGGAAATTTATCGCAAATATGCTTCCCTGCTCTCCGCTGAGCTCCAGGGGAGGCTTTTGAAGGACGAAGACCCCTTTGCGCCGAAACAGCTCAAGAAAGCGATCACGCCCCAAGAATCGCGGGCCATCAACGATGTGCGCCACGCTGTAGTCCTGGCAGGAAGTGGCATGGCTAACGGCGGAAGGATAGTCCACCATTTGAAACACAGTTTATGGGATCCCAAAAGTCATGTGATATTTGTGGGTTATCAAGCTGCTGGTACGCTGGGACGCCGCATAGTGGAGGGTGAGCCCTACCTGCGCATCGCCGGCGAGGAGGTGCAAGTCAAAAGTCAAGTGCACACGGTAGGCGGGTTTTCCTCGCATGCCGATCGTGACGATCTGCTTGCGTGGGCTTCCAATTTCAAGACATTTCCTCTGTTTTTGGTCACACATGGGGAAGCGAAGGCATCGGAATCGCTCGCCTCGGGGCTTGATGGGCTGGGCTTTAAAGCCCTTGCGCCTGTTGCGGGTTTTACCATCGCCTTAGCGCCCGAACGCAGGGAGATTCCCGTCGTGGCCGCCGCCCTGAAAAGAGGTAGCGATGATGCGCGGCGAGCCTTACGGGATGTAAATTCGCTCGTGGCGTCCCTCCTTGAGCGATTGAATGATGCGGAGGATTTAGATGACCTGCTCCCCCTCTTAATGGCAGCGAAGACTCTGCTTGAAACCGCCAACACCAAGCTCCTGACCCGTTGAATGCAAGCCAGCCTCACCCGAGGTTGACAGGGGGAGGGCACATGGTATAATGGGTCCTAACATAGCTTTGGGGGTAAGAGCAGTGGTGTTGTGCGGCCGATTGAGACGAGTCAGACGAATAAGACCTGAGCTTCCCGAACTCGTTCTTTTCAACGAAGGGCGATGAAGGGGAAGAGTAGGTTTTGTGGCTCGTTGACAGAGAGGGAGCGCCGCGGCTGAAAGCGTTCCTCAATCGGCACAGAGCTGAATAGAGCCCCTGAGCTGGCTTCCGAAGAAAGGCCTAAGGCCAAGTAGGAGCCCGGGTGGTCTTCCGTAAAAAGACCTAAAAGAGAGTGGGTAGACCTTAAAGCTTTTAAGATCTACCAACAAGGGTGGCACCGCGGGTTAAAGCCCGTCCCTTCTGACGAAGGGGCGGGCTTTTTTAATGGGCACACAGAGGATTACAAAATAGTTAAGCAGGAGGGAGTACAAATGGCGAAGGAAAAGGTGGTATTGGCTTACAGCGGTGGGTTGGATACGTCGGTTGCGGTGAAATGGCTCCAAGATCAGGGATATGACGTGATCACGTTCACGGCCGACGTGGGGCAAGGCGCAGTAGATCTGGCTGCCATCAAGGAGAAGGCGCTGAAAACCGGCGCCGTCAAGGCTTATGTGATGGATCTCAAGAAGGAGCTGGTGGAGAACTACGTTTGGCCGTCTCTTAAGGCCAACGCGATGTATCAAGGCGCTTACCCTTTGAGCGCGGCTCTGTCTCGCCCTCTCATAGCTGCTCATCTGGTCGAGATCGCCGAGGCCGAAGGCGCCGTGGCAATAGCTCACGGCTGCACGGGCAAGGGGCAGGATCAGGTGCGCATCGAAGTGTGCGCCAAAGCGTTGAAGCCCGATATAGAGGTAATTGCTCCCGTGCGCGATTGGCACTATACGAGGGAACAGGAACTGGAGATCGCCACCAAACACGGCATACCCGTGCCGCGCGCCGATTCCGGCATCTACAGCGTCGACGAGAACCTATGGGGGCGCTCTATCGAGTGTGGGCCTCTTGAGGACCCGTGGAACGAGCCGTTATCGGACGCATTTGCTATGACGAAGGATCCATGGGAAGCACCTGATAAACCGGAGTATGTAATCATATCCTTCGAGAAGGGCCTTCCCGTGGCGCTCGACGGAGAGAAGATGGACGGCGTGGATCTCATTCAGAAGCTGAACGCTATAGCCGGGAAGCACGGCGTGGGCAGGGTCGACATGATAGAAGATCGGCTCGTGGGCTTCAAGAGCCGAGAGGTCTACGAGTGTCCTGCGGCCATTACGCTCATCCAGGCACACAAGGCCCTCGAGAACATGACGCTGTCCAAGGACGTCTTGTCGACCAAGGCGGGGCTCGAGAGCAAATACGCGGAACTGGCCTATGTGGGGTATTGGTTTTCTCCCTTGAAAGAGGCCCTCGATGTCTTATTTGACCATATCGAAGGGCACGTGACGGGCGATGTGAGGGTAAGGCTCTATAAGGGGCAGGCAGTTGTGGTGGGCCTGAAGTCGCCCGAGTCGCTCTACAGCCTGGACTTGGCTACGTACTCAGAAGGGGACGCCTTCGATCACAAAGCCTCCGTCGGTTTCATCAGCATATGGGGACTGCCCATAAAGACGTGGAGGCAAAAGCACCCTGCTCCCTCGGCCAAGGCCTCTAAGTGACAAAGGATAGACTGAGCTTTCTTCTGTGTAGATGCCCGGAAGAGGATTCTTCCGGGCATCTAATCTCCACCGACTCTCTGTCAACTTTTGTTCAGCGCCGACAGGCGCTGCTCTATGCGAGCCACTGCGCCGGCTTTGTCCGCCACCCACAGGGGGGCGATGAGATGGGGCGGTTTTGCGTCGGCCGTGAGGCGCTGGATGATCGCACCCCGCGGCAAGTTCGCGATGGCCGACGTCACGATCTCCGCATATTTGTCGAGCGTCAACGGAGCGAATCGCCCGGCTTGGTATTCCTCTTCTAAGGCCGTCCCGCGGAGCACGTACAGAGGGTGAAATTTGAACGCGCGGACGCCCCAGCTGGCCAACGTGGCGGCAGACCTGGCCATCTGTAAATCGTCTTCCCCGGGTATGCCTGCTATGAGGTGGGCGCAAAGGGAAAACCTTCTGTCATGGCATCGCTTTACAGTTTCTTCTATACAGTGGACGTCGTGTCCACGCCTGAGCCAGCGGAGGCTCTCTTCCGACAGCGACTGAACGCCTATTTCGACCCATACGTCAAGCCCATCGCCGGCAAGATCGTCGAAATAATCGAGCACATCGTCGGGCAGGAGATCCGGCCTCGTGCCGAAGGCCAATCCGACGATCCTGGTGTGCCTTTCGGCGAGCCTTATCGCTTTTTCCACTTCTTCTGCGAGCTCCTTTAAGGGGAGGTTCGTGGCGGAGTAGCTTTGAAAGTAGAGGATGAGGGCCTGCGCTTTATATCGCGCCCTGATGACTGCCGCGCCGCTTTTTATCTGCTCTTCGAGTGATATACCGGCCAGCGCTGCGCCACTTCCGCCGCCTCGCTCGTCGCAGAAGATGCACCCTCCCCTTGAGAGGCCGTCCCTGTGGGGGCATCCTGCCCCGAGGTCCAGGCATAGCTTGTGGACTCTTTCGCCGAACCTCTCCCGCAGGTAAGAAGACCAGCTGCGATACGTTTTCATACGAGTGCTCCGGTCAGTTAAATGCCTTGGACAAGCGCCTCAGTCAAATGCCTCGTCAGGGACTGCAGTGAGGCCTTCCAGAGAGGAGCGGGCGCTCTGCACGTCACTTCTGGCTCGCGTCGCATAAGAGTCGAGGCGCTCCCTCAGGCCTTCGTCGCCCAAGGACAATATGCGGGCGGCCAGGAGCGCTGCGTTTTTTGCCCCTCCTATGCCCACTGCGGCCACCGGCACGCCGGGCGGCATTTGAGCCACAGAGAGCAGCGCATCCACCCCCTTTAGGGCTCCGGCCTCGAGTGGGACGCCTATCACCGGTATCAGTGTGTAGGCGGCTATTGCGCCGGGAAGCGCAGCGGCGAGGCCAGCCATCGCGATTATCACGCCTATTCCGCGCTCCGCGGCGCGCTTGGCGTAAGATGCCACGTCGTCGGGGGTCCTGTGAGCAGAAGCTATTGTGACTTCATAAGGGATCGCCAGCTCTTCGAGCAGCTTTGCGGCTTCTTTCGCTCGCTCGAGGTCGGATTTGGATCCGATGACGATTCCCACCTTGGCGCTCATCGCGCATCTCCTCCTTTGCGGGGCGTTTTGGGCGACAACGCCTGCCAGGCTATGTCGCGCCTGTAATGCGCTCCTTCGAAGCTTATGGCCGACGCGCCTCTATATGCCTTGGCGCGCGCTTCCTCGAGCGACGGGTCCAGTCCGACTACGGTCAAGACCCGTCCACCGCTCGTGACCAACTTCTCGCCGTCCCTTTTCGTGCCGGCGTGGAAGATCAGGACCCCTTCTGTCTTTCGGGCCTCCTCCAAGCCGCTTATCTCGAAGCCCACGTCGTAATGGCCGGGATAGCCCCCGGAGGCCATCACCACTCCAACGGCACAGTCTTTCGCCCTGATGGCGCTTAACGGCTCGGATTTTGCCACCGACAGCATGACTTCGCCCCAATCGACGTCGCAGATCGGCAAGACCACCTGCGCCTCCGGGTCGCCGAACCGCGCGTTGTATTCCAAGACCCATGGCCTTTCGTCTCGGTCCACCATGAGGCCGATGTATATGACACCTCGGTAGTCTATGTTTTTGGCTTTCAGCGCGCAAGCGGTGGTGGAGGAGATCTCTTCGATGCGCCCGACGAGAGCCTTACTCGCCCAGGGAACCGGGGCATACGCGCCCATACCACCGGTGTTGGGCCCCTTGTCGCCGTCGAGGGCGCGCTTGTGGTCCTGGCTCAAAGGAAGCAAGCCTGTATTTTTACCGTCTATCAGGAGCATTGCCGTGAGTTCTCTCCCCGCGATGTAATCTTCGATGATAACGGTGCGGCCGGCTTCTCCCAACACTCCTTCCTCTAAGAGCGAACGACACAGGCGCATCGCTTCGGCGAGCTCTTCTACCACGAAGGCTCCTTTGCCGGCGGCCAAGCCGTCGGCCTTCACGACGAAGGGCGGGTGCCGCAGGGACAGCGCCTCTTTTGCCTCGGCCACGGTGCGGCATATGTGAAAGGAAGGGGTGGGTATGCCGACGTCGAGCATGAAGGATTTGGCGAAGGCTTTGCTGCCCTCGAGGCGCGCTCCGTCGATTCCCGGACCGAAGACTGGAATGCCCTCGCACCTAAGGGCGTCAGGGACGCCTGTCATGAGGGGCGCTTCTGGCCCCACTACCGTCAGGTCTGCCGATATCTTTTTGGCCAGGGCCACGACATCCTCACCCTTTGTGGGGTTTATCTCGTGCAGGTGGGCGACCTCGGCGATGCCGCCGTTGCCGGGCGCGGCGTGGATTTCGTCGAATACTTTAGAGCGGGAGAGGACCCATGCGATGGCGTGTTCTCTCGCGCCCCCTCCCAATATGAGGGCTTTCACGACTTTACCTCCTTTAAGCTTTTAAGCGGTGGCTTAAACTAATGGCGGAACGTGCGCCAGCCGCTCAAGAACATGCTCACGCCCAGGCGAAGGGCCGCCTCTTTGACTTCTCCGTCGCGCACGGAACCACCGGGTTGGATTATGGCCGCTATGCCGGCCTGCGATGCCAGTTCCACGCTGTCTGCGAACGGGAAGAAGGCGTCTGAGGCGAGCACGGCTCCGCGCGCCTTCTCGCCGGCCCTTTCGAGGGCCCATCGCACCGCATCGACGCGGCTCGGGAAGCCGCATCCTATCCCTACTGTGCCCCCGTCCTTGACAACGGCTATGGCATTGCTCTTTCCGAGGTAGGCCGCCTTCCAGGCCAGGATCAAATCGGGCCATAGGTCGTTTCGCGGCTTTCCCACCCACTCGCCCGCTTCGGGCCTGGGGAGGGGAGGAGGGGTGTCCTCCTGAGCGAGGATGCCTCCCCACGTGCCCACCAGTTGGAGATCGTATGCCCGCCCGCCGTTCCAGCGGAGGAGGCGCATGTTAGGCCGCTTCTCCTTTAAAAGCGAGAGCGAGGCTGGTTCGAAGTCCGGTGCTATCGCGATTTCAAAGAAGCGCTCGCTCAGCGTTTCGACCAGGTCTGTCGTTACCCGGCGGTTTAAGCCCACTATGCCGCCGAAGGCGGAGACGGGATCACATTCCAGAGCTTTCGTATATGCTTCTTTGAGGTCTTCGCCGCAGGCCATCCCACAGGGGGAGGTGTGCTTGACGATGACGCAGCCTGGTTGGTCGGAGAGGAGCGCGCACCCGCGCAGCGCACAATCGGCGTCGAGGATGTTGTTATAGGAAAGAGGCTTGCCGGAGAGGACCTCCCAGGGTAGGTTCGACAACGGCGGGAGGTAGAGGGCTGCGGCTTGGTGGGGGTTTTCGCCGTAACGCAGGTCGAGGGCTTTATCCATGGCGAGGGGCAGCGCTTGGGGAAGGCCCGCCTTCTCTCCGAGCGCCTCGCAGAGGCCGGCATATATGACCGCGTCATACCGCGCGGTGTAGGAAAAGGCCTTGAGCGCCAAGCGTTCTCTCGTGGGCAAGGTGATGTTGCCCTCCGAGTCGATTTCGTCCAGCACGAGCTTGTAGTCGGACGGATCCGTCACGACGACGACATAGTGATAATTCTTGGCCGCCGCCCTGAGCAGCGTCACCCCTCCTATGTCTATGTGCTCCAACAGCTCGTCCAGGCTCGCTCCCCGGCGCGCCTTTTCTTCGAAGGGGTAGAGGTTGCATACGACGATGTCTATGAGAGGGATGCCGTATCGCTCGACGTCGTTCAGGTCCTCTTCGAAGTGGCGTCTGGCGAGGATGCCGCCGATCACCGCCGGGTGTAGCGTTTTTACCCTTCCACCCAGGATGTGGGGATATCCAGTAAGGTCGGCTACTTCCTTGACGGGCACTCCTGCTTTTTCAAGGCACCTCGCCGTCCCCGAAGACGACAGGAGCTGCCACCCTCTCTGAGATAATCCCTTTGCGAACTCCTCTATACTGTCTTTGTTCCATACAGATATGAGCGCTCTATGTTCGATCAAGCTTCATGCGCCTCCCTTCTTTCTTGTAACGGCCCGCGAAGAGGTCTTTGAGCGTCCTCCAGTAGATGTCGTGTTCCACCTCGTGGATGCGCTCCTCGAGCTCCTCCAGCGTCTGGCCTTCATCTATGGGCACGCAGCGCTGGGCCAAGATCGGGCCGTGATCCATCTCCTCGTCGACCAGATGAACAGTTACTCCGGTGACTTTGACGCCGTAATTCCAGGCTGACGCTATCGCCCCCGTGCCGGGAAAGGCAGGAAGCAGCGCCGGGTGGATGTTCGCGATTCTGTCCCTGAAGCGCGAGACAACTCGAGGGCTCAAGATGCGCATAAAGCCGGCCAGCACCACCCACTCGACGCCATTTTTATCTAAATACCCAAGGAGCAGCTCTTCGGCTTCGTCTTTGCCCTTCTCTCGGTAGGGAAGCACCAGCGTGGGCAGCGACAGCGCTTCGGCGCGGGCCAAACCCTCGGCGTCAGGGCGGTCGCTGCCCACGAACCGGATATCGGCATCGAGGTCGCCCGAGGCAACCCTGCGCGCCAGCGCGGCCATATTCGTGCCGCGCCCGGAGAGCAGTATGGCTATCTTGGGCATGATGCGACCTTCCCTATGACTATTGCCTTCTCCCCAGTCTCTTCGAGCGCACGCCTCACGGTACTTTCTTCTTCGGGCGAAACGACGAGGACGAAACCTATCCCCAAATTGAAGACGCGCCGCATCTCTTCCTCTTCGACGCCGGCTTCGGCGATGCAGCGGAATATGGGGGGTCGCTTCCAACTCGAGAAGTCTATCTCGGCTCTCATGCCCGACGGGAGGGAGCGATTTATGTTCTCCTCGAGCCCACCGCCTGTTATGTGAGCCATGGCTTTGACTGTGCCGGTCGAAACTGCCTTTAGGGCCTGGCGGACGTAGAGCCTCGTGGGGCGCAGCAGGACGTCGGCAGCCGGCTCCTTCAAGGCCTTTTCCAGCCCTTCGATCCCCCGTGGCGGACCAAAAAATAGCCGACGGACGAGCGAGTAGCCGTTGCTGTGGAGCCCGGAGCTTTCAAGGCCGACGAGCAAATCTCCCTCTTTGACGCCTTTTCCGTCGACGAGTGTCTGAGGGCTCACCGATCCGACCGCGAAGCCGGCCAAGTCGAACCCTCCCGGCGGATAGACGTCAGGCATCTGGGCAGTTTCGCCGCCCAGTAGGGCACAATCGCAGGCCCTACACGCCTCTACGACCCCTTCCAATATCTCGCCGAAGACATCTTCGTCCAAGGTGCCGCAGGCGATATAGTCGAGGAAGAAGAGCGGCCTCGCCCCGCAGGTGACCAAATCGTTGGCGTTCATGGCTACCAGGTCCTGACCGAGGCCCTTGTAGCGTCCAAAATGCCTCGCCACCTCGAGCTTGGTCCCCACGCCGTCGCAGCATCCCGCCAACAGCTCGCCGTCAGAAAATTTATAGAGGCCACAAAACCCGCCTATCCCTTTGGCCACCTTGGGGTCTCCGTCCCCGATCACAGCCTTTATGCGCTCCACCCAAGAGTGGGCCTTCTTCAGGCTCACCCCCGACTCTTCATAGTTCAAAGCCACCCTCGTTTCCCTCCTTCAAGTATTCCCCGTTAAAACAGGCCAGACACAGCTCGTCCCGCGGCATTCCTATTGCGGCGACGAGGTCGCTCTCTTTCAGGTATTCTAACGAATCGACTTCTATCGAACTTCTAAGTTCTTCGAGCGAGGCGAAGCGCGCTGCAGCGAGCTCTTGACGAGTCGGCGTGTCGATGCCGTAGTAGCAGGGAAAGCGAACGGGTGGTGAGGATATGCGCATGTGGATCTCCCTCGCTCCGCACTTGCGCATCATCGATACCACCTTGGCCACTGTCGTCCCCCTCACGATGGAATCGTCCACCACTACGAGGGATTTTTCGTCTATTACTTCTCTCATGGGGTTGAGCTTTATCTGCACCCCCAACTCTCGCACCTTTTGCGTCGGTTGGATGAAGGTCCTCCCCACGTAGCGGTTTCGCACGATGGTCCTTTCATAGGGCAGGCCGGAAGCGTCCGCGTAGCCTGTGGCGGCTATGGTGCCGCTGTCGGGCATGTCCGTCACGAGTTGAGCCCGCAAGCATGGGGAAGCCGCTGCGAGCCGCCGCCCCATCTCCTTGCGCGCGATATAGACGCAGCGCCCGTCTATTATGCTGTCGGGCCTGGCAAAATAGACGTATTCGAAGGAGCAAAAGCGGTGCCTTTTCGCCTTCAGGGGGATGCGGAGGCTCGAGAGGCCGTCATCGTTTATGACCACCACCTCCCCCGGCTCTACGTCGCGAATGACCTCGGCTCCGATGAGGTCGAGGGCACAGCTTTCCGATGCCACGTAATACGTATCGTCTCGCCTGCCCAAGATGAGTGGGCGGAACCCCCACGGGTCGCGCGCCGCCACAAGCGCGTCTTTGAAGAGCACAGCCAAGCTGTAGGCCCCGTTCAGGCGCTCGAGCGCGTCTATCAAGGCATCGAGGGGAGCTTTGTGCGATTGGTGTGCCATGAGATGTATGATGACTTCTGTGTCGGTGGTGGACTGGAATATCGCCCCTCTGTTTTCCAAGTAAAGGCGGATACCCTCGGCGTTGGTTATGTTGCCGTTGTGAGAAATGGCCACCGGCCCCTTGGCGTAGTTCGCCGCCAACGGCTGGGCGTTCGTTATTATCGAGGCCCCGGACGTAGAGTAACGGACATGGCCTATGGCCCCACGGGCTGTTATCTGAGACAGCCTTTTCTGGTCGAGGGCTTCGTGGACCAAACCCATGCCTTTGAAGCTTTGCAGCGTTCCATCAGGGCCGATCCAGGCCACGCCCGCAGCCTCTTGCCCCCTATGCTGCAGGGCGAAAAGCCCCAGATATATGTCTTCGAGCAGCAGCTTGCCGCTTCGAGCGAAAGCGCCGAATACTCCGCACATCACGGTCTCCTCCAGGCTTGAATGAGCTTTTCTAACGGGATCTTGAGGAAGCCGTCTACGGATAGTTCGCTCCCTCCGACCTTACCGATGCGGTTCACGGGGAAGCCCTGCCATATACGACAAAAGGCGGCTGCCTTATCCGGCGGTACGGCGTATATGGCCCTCGGCCCTCCTTCGCCGAAGAGCAGGGATAGAGGCTTCGCTTCCGCGTCGAGATTCACTCGCGCCCCTATGCCACTCTCTATGGCTTCCTTCGCCAACGCCAAGGCTAATCCTCCCCCCACAAGCGGTCTGCCGCTTTCGGCCACCCTGCCTTTGGCTGTCTTTGCGGCGCGCTCGAGGAAGGCCTTTTCCTTTTGTGCATCGAAGGGAATCGGCACGCCGCGCGGCTTTCCGGAGAAGACGCATTGGTATGCACTTCCGGCCAGCGAGCCGCCGGGCGAACCGACGAGGAAGAGGCGGTCTCCCTCTTTCCAGCGTCCAGACGGGAGGAAATCCTCCAGCGAGTCGACGAGGCCTACGATGCAGACGAGGGGCGTGGGCAGTATTTTGGACTTCGACGTCTCGTTATATAGGCTGACGTTGCCCGAGACCACGGGGCAGGCCATCTCACGGCAAGCCGTCGCCATTCCGCGCACAGCCTCCTCCAACTCCCAAAACTGGTCCGGCTTTTCCGGCGAAGGGAAGTTAAGGCAATCGGTCATCCCCAACGGCACGGCTCCGCATACGACCAGAGCTCTCAGGCCTTTGGCCACAGTCTCTGCCCCTCCTGAAAAGGGGTCGAGGTGGCATTTCCACGGGTCGCTCTCCATGACCAATGCCAAAAATCGGCCGTTTGGCTTTATGCGCAACAGCGTCACGGGCGAACCCGGGCCGACGATCGTGTTTATCTGCACCATGTGGTCGTATTGCTCGTATATCCACGACTTATCCGCCCAGTTGGGGTGAGAGAGCAGAGAAACGACTGCGTCTTCCCATCCCTTGGAAGGCTTTATCTGCTCGGCGCCGAAGCTCTGTCTGGCGTTTAAATCTTCGGGAGACAAAGAGGGCCACGATATTTCGGGACACTCTCCTCCCAAGAGGGAGGCGGGCACATCGGTGACCACGTTGCCTTTATATTTGAGGACGAACCTGTCGCCCGGCGTCGTAGCGCCTATCGATGCGCAGTTCAACCCCCACTTGGCGGCGACGCTCTCCACGAGCTCTATGTCTTTTTTCTGCACTATCAGGAGCATGCGCTCTTGTGACTCCGACAGCGCTATCTCCCAAGGGGCCATCCCCTCTTCTCGCAGGGGGACTCTGTCGAGCTCTATGACGACGCTGACGCCGCTCTTTGCGGCCACTTCGCTGGCGGAGGATGTGATACCGCCGGCCCCCATGTCCTGCATGCTGACGACCACGCCAAGCTCGACGAGCTCCAGGCAGCATTCGACCAACAGCTTCTCCGCGAAGGGGTCGCCGATCTGGACCTGCGGGCGGCTGCTTTTCGTCTCATCTGCCAGCTCCACGGATGCAAAGGCGGCGCCGCCGATGCCATCTCTGCCCGTGGGGGATCCGATCAGGACCGCCACCTGTCCCGGGGCAGCCGTGGAGGACTTGATGACGCGGTCCAGCCGCACCAAGCCCAGACAGAAGGCGTTTACGAGGGGGTTTTCATCGTAGGAGGGATCGTAGGCCGTCTTGCCTCCAACCGTAGGCACGCCCACGCAGTTGCCGTAATCGCCGACCCCCCTTATGATCCCGTCTGAGAGCCGCCTCGTGCTTCGTGCGCCCTCTCGGCCGAAGAACAGCCCGTCCATGGAGGCGGTGGGTCGTGCGCCCATCGCAAGTATGTCTCTGATTATTCCCCCTACGCCCGTGGCCGCCCCTTGATATGGCTCGACCGCGGATGGGTGGTTATGGCTTTCTACCTTGAAGGCTGCACCCCAACCGTCTCCCACGTCGACGATGCCGGCGTTCTCTCCGGGGCCTTGGACGACGCTCTTTCCCTCCTTTGGGAATAGGCGGAGGAGGCGGCGCGTCGATTTATAGCTGCAGTGCTCTGACCACATGACAGAAAACAAGTGCAGCTCGGTCTCGTTGGGCTCTCGCCCGAGCCCTTCTACGATGGCGTCGTATTCTTTATCTCGCAGTCCCAAGGTGCGGTAGTTCAATGTGCACCCCCTCCTTTGATCCACTCGCTTATGGATTGCCACATGAGCGCGCCATCTACGGAGCCGAGGACGGGCTCGCTCGCCCTTTCGGGGTGCGGGATCAGCCCGAGCACGTTGCCGCCCTCGTTCACCATGCCGGCTATGTTGTTGAGCGCTCCGTTCGGGTTCGCCTCGTCGGTCACCTCGCCGGCCGGCGTGGCATATCTGAATACCACCTGGCGCCTTTTTTCCATGGCATCCAGCTCATCTTTGTCCAGATAATACAGGCCTTCATGGTGAGCTATAGGGAAGCGCACCACCTGACCGGCCTTGTAGCGCAGTGTGAAAGGCGTATCGTCGCGCTCAACCCTGAGCGCGCAGGGCCTGCATATGAACGACAGCGTGCGGTTCGGCAGAAATGCGCCTCGCAGCATTTTGGCCTCCGTCAAGATCTGAAAGCCGTTGCATATGCCCAAGACCAGTCCTCCCGAAGAGGCGAAGCGCTTTACGTCCTTCATTATCGACGATCTGGCTGCCATGGCTCCGCATCGCAGGTAGTCGCCGTAGCTGAAGCCGCCGGGCAATATCACGAGGTCTGTCCCGGCGGGGAGGAATTCGCTCGCATGCCATACCATTTCAACGGATGCCCCGACCGTGACCTCGACGGCGTGGGCTACATCGGCATCGCAATTGCTACCGGGGAAGACGACTACAGCGACCTTCATTTCCCTTCTTCCTCCACCACCAGAGAATATTCCTCTATGAGGTCGTTGACCAGCAGATCGCTGCACATCGCCTCCGCTTGTCGGCGTGCGGCGCTTTCGTCGGCGGCTTCGAGGGTGATCCTCAGATATTTCCCCACGCGCACGTCCTGGACTTCGCCGTAGCCGAGATCGTGAAGCGATCGCAATATCGTCCTCCCCTGAATGTCGAGGACTCCCTCTTTGAGGTAGATTAGTAGGCTGGCTCTGTATCTCATGTCTATGCCTTCATTTCTTCGAGGCGGCGCCAGATCTCTTCGTAGGCCTCTAAGACGTTGCCCATGTCCTTGCGGAAGCGGTCCTTGTCCAAGCGGTCTCCGGAGGTGCGATCCCAAAGTCTGCACGTATCCGGCGATACCTCGTCGGCGATGACGAGGTTGCCGTCTCTGTCTTTGCCGAACTCCAACTTGAAATCTACCAGGAATATGTTCAGCTTTTCGAATAGCTCCGACAATGCCTTATTCACGTCGAGGGCCAGTTTTTTCATTCGGCCGAGCTCCTCTTCTGTGGCCCATCCGAAGAGGAGCGCGTGATCCTCGAGCACAAGCGGATCGCCCAAGGCGTCGTTTTTGAGGTAAAATTCAACGAGAGGCCGTGGCAGCCGCATCCCCTCCTGGACGCCCAGCCGCTTGCATATGGAGCCCGTGGTGAGGTTTCGCACCACTACCTCCAAAGGCACGATGGTGACCCTTTTGACCAGCTGGTTCAGCTCGTCCAGCCGGCGGATGAAATGGGTGGGAAAGCCCGAGGCATTCAAGTGCTCAAATATTTTGGAGCTTATGAGGTTGTTGAGCCTTCCCTTTCCCGCCATGGTGGCTTTCTTCAGTGCGTTGAAGGCGGTGAGCTCGTCTTTGTATTCCATTACGCACAGCGCAGGGTCATCCGTAGCATAGAGCTTCTTGGCTTTCCCCTCGTAGAGAAGTTCCCCCTTCGTCATGGCCTTGCCTCCTTATGATCCTTCGGATATGCATACATTATTGCCAATGTGGGCATCCAGGTCAACGATGCGCCGGCACGATAATTTGTGGCGCCTAAGCGTTACAATAAATTATAGCGAGTCCATGATGTAAATCATCATTCGTCGGGGGGTTGACGACCATCAAAACACCTTGGAGAAACCGATTGAAGGGTCTATTCTACGGCTGGAAACTGGTTATCGTGACCGTCGTGATCCTCTTTGTAGCTTACGGCATCAGGGGTTCTTTTGGCCTCTTTATACGCCCTCTTTGTTCCGAGTTCTCTTCCTCGAGAGGAGCCTTTTCTTTCGCCTTCACTCTTAGCTTAATCACCTACGGCATATCTTCCCCGCTAATTGGCAGGCTCACGGACAAATTTTCGCCGCGCCTTTCCGTGTCGATCGGCGGAGCGCTCATCGGGCTTTCTATGTTTCTCCTTTCTACCGCCACTTCACTGCGCCAATTTTATATCTATTACGGCATCATATTCGGAATCGGCTTGAGCGGCATCTGGCCTTCATGTACCTCTACGATTAACAGATTTTTCGTAAGGAAGCGCGGTTTGGCCAACGGCATTGCCTCTTCAGGAATAAGCTTGGGTTACTTTATGACTTTAGGCGCCGCTTATAGTGTCGAGTTTTTGGGGTGGCGACAGACTTTTGTAGTCATGGGGTTTTTGAGTTTTTTGTGCGTTACTTTGCTCGGAGGCATCTTTATGCGAAGGGATCCCGAATCCATGGGCTTGCTTCCAGATGGGGAAGCGATAGCCTTAAATGCTCCGTTAAATGGGCGAAGTAGCGCCTTGCGCGGCCTGGCCCCGGTCGAAGCTATAAAAAAGGCTGAATTTTGGCTCGTGGCAGCTTTGTTTTCTTTCACGGTGGCGGCTACCTATATGTTAATAATTTACTTGGTACCCTTTGTGGAGGATATGGGTTTAGGAAGAAGAAGCGAAGCGGCGGCGGCCCTGAGCCTGCTCGGCCTCATCAGCATAGTAGGGAGGCTGGGCGGAGGTTGGCTTGCAGATAGGGTTGGGAAGCTCAAAGCCTTGACGGTTTCTTCGGTTATGGTCATAGTTTCTTTGGTTTCTTTGATATTCGTGCGGGACATCCGCGCTTTATATCTGATAATAGTGCTGTTCAGCTTCGGCTACGGCATATACCCGCCCCTTATCGGCCCGTTGGTGGCGGATTATTGTGGAAGGAAGAACCTTTCCACGATCTACGGCATGATCAATATCTTCATCGCTTTGGCTGAGGGCTTGGGACCGCTGTTCGCGGGAGTGGTCTATGATCTTACCAAGAGTTATTTCTTTACCTTTTTATCGGGAGTTTTTTTAGAGGCATTGGCGCTTGGAGTCATTTTTATTCTTCAAAGAAGGCCTAAGGCGGAGGGTTGGGATTAGAGGCGAAGCCAAAACCCTTTCGCCTTCGTGTTCGACTTGTAGTTTTTGATATTTCCAAACTGATAGTATTTTTTAGATTTAGACTTAACTCGTAAAGTAATAACGGCAATTTTAATAACTTTTACCCAGCTCAGCTATCTTTAAAAAAGCTATTCAACGATAAATCCGCTAAAAGCTGCATTCATTCTTCTTTAAAGGGCATATATTGAAAGAAACGTTTCTCAAATTCTGGATAACCCTCTAAGGGGATATGTCTTATTCTCTCTCTTAATCTGCAAACTGTGTCCCAAGTCTTTTTGCCACCCAATAATATTCTTTTGCACCCTTCCCCGGCCCCGTTCCCTATAGGTATGGTGCGCTCTTCGAGCTCTGTTGGCATCATGCCGACGGCAGTGGCCGACTGCGGTGACAGGAAACTCCCGAAGGCGCCCGAAAGCAGGCATTCTTCCACATTTTGCCATTTCAGCCCCGCCCTTTCCAGGAGGATTTCAGAAGCGGCCCTGATCGCCGCCTTGGCGAGCTGAAGTTCGCGCACATCGTTTTGGGTCAAGCAGAGCCTTTTTTCTTCGCCCGATGCCAGAAATACGCGTCTCTCTCTGCCATCTCCTTCGATGCGCGACGCAATTGCCCGATACGGCACCGACTCGCGCGGGAGTATGCGGCCCGTGCCGTCGATGGCTCCGGCGCGAAGGAGTGCCGCTACTACATCGAGGAGGCCAGAACCGCACAATCCCTTCGGGATTGAGCCTCCTATGACGTTGATCTCGATGTCGCCTCCCGCAAATCGTGCCCCCCATATGGCCCCATCGGTGGCCCTCATGCCGCAGGAGATGCGCCCTCCTTCGAAGGCCGGGCCTGCGGCCGTGGACGTCACGAAAATCTTTCCATCGTGCACGAGTCCTATCTCGCCGTTCGTGCCGAGATCCATCACGAGGCGCCTCTTTCTATCGAAAGAGCTTTCTATCAGGTAGAGGAGCGCCAGCATGTCCGAGCCCACGAAGCTGGCTATCAATGGAAGAAACCGCACTCTGGCGTCGGGGGCGACTGGGATGCCCAAGTCCCTTGCACGGTGCGCTTTTGAATCGCGCACAGCGGGTATGAAGGGCTTGCGGCTCAAATATATGGGGCGCAGGCCGAAGAAGAGGTGATGCATGCAGCTGTTGCCCACGAGCAGCAGGTCGTAGATGTTCTCCGGCGGTATGCCGGCGTTGCGGGCAGCCTCTTCGATGAGGGCGCTCACCCTCAGCCTGACCGCGGTCGTCATCGCCTCTAACGCTTTAGGGTCGTCTGTGGCGCGCGAGATTCGAGAGATTACGTCGGATCCGAACGAAGCTTGAGGGTTCATCCCAGAAGATACGCCTAATTCGTCACCTGTGGCGAGATCGAGGAGATAGCAGGCTATCGTCGTGGTTCCGATATCGCAAGCCACACCATATACGCTGCTTTCCTTTTGCTCGATCGCTATTATCTCCTCGCAGCATGATATGGCCGCGCAGGTGAGGGGTTTGCCAGGTTCCCATGCGCTCAAGATCGCCTTGAGCGCCTCCTCGCTTATTGCGGTTATGACTTTGCCCGAGGCGGAGGTTGCAGCCCGGCATAGCGATTCTGCCGCATCGGCCGCGCCGCCCAAATCCTTCCAATCCATGAGAAACTTCGCCTTCCATATGTCGCTGTTAACCTCGATGCGAGATGTATCTACTTGAGCTTTCGGCTTTTGCATTTCTTCAAAGAAATAATGTACGTTGACATCGCCAAGCGCTTTGGCGCGGCAAGCCAGACGCCAGCCGAGTTTCAATCCCTTTTGCCCGATGAGCTTCGTCTCGACTTCATCGGGAGGCGAAAGTTTTCCCTCGGCTTGGATCTGACATTTGCCGCAGCTGCCGTTTCCCCCGCAGGGGGCGTAGAGCGAAAAACCGGCTTCCCGTAGAGCCCCGAGCAGCGACGTCCCTTCCTTGGTGCGGATTTCGGAGTTGCTCCTCTCGCGGGCTGATATTATGCGGATCAGGACATCTCTTTCTCCGTCCAGCTTCTCGCACCTCCTAACTTTCGAATCAGTGTTAAACTAATTATTGCTCATCATCTTTCGCTTTGGCCATGCCGGATGGCTTTCGCCGAAGGGGGAGAAGGCAGTGGCCTTTATTGCAATGGCAGTTAGCTACTTGATCGGAGCAATACCATGGAGCGCCATCGTAGCGTATCTCTTCGCCGGAACAGATTTGCGAAGCGCCGGGACGCGCAACATAGGCGCTGCCAACGCCTGGATTTCTGCAGGGCCGGTAGCGGGCTGTCTTGCGGCGATCGGCGATTCCGCTAAGGGCGCGCTCGCTATCATTTTAGCTCAAGCCCTGGGGCTTTCCCAGCCGTGGTGGCCTCTGTGCGCCTGGTGCGCTATAGTTGGGCATTCTTGGTCCTGTTTTTTGGGATTCAGAGGTGGCATAGGAGCTGCGGCCACTGCAGGGGCTTTCCTATATCTTTTGCCCTTGGAAAGCGCCGCCGTCGGCCTGCTCGTCGCCACGTGGTGGCTCACTTTCGGCGGTGCATTTCTTTTGGGGTTGGCCTCTCTGTGGCCAATAGCGATCGTGGTGGCTTTATCCAGGGGGAGTTTGACACCGGGTGCGGCTTTCGGCGTTATGTGGCTTGCCGGCTGGGTATTTGTGAGGGGATTGGGCCACCTTAAATACGACATCAAAACTTTTGAGGCAGCCTTAGGGAGCGGCGAAGTGCGCCGCAAGCTTTACCGCTATTCGGGTTTGTTCTTTCCGTGCCTGGTCTATCCCATATTCGGCATGACCGCCTTGCGTTGGATCTTCTTCTTGGGAGCCGCCGCGGCTTGGGTTTTAGAGATATCTCGTCGGCGGTGGGTTCATCTAAACGATCTTCTCTGCGCTCTCTTCAGGCCCGTTGGTAGGAAGGGTGAGGTCCACGGCATTTCGAGCACCAGCTATTACTTTTTGGGCGGGGCGATTGCTGTCGTTTTTCCAGAGCCTTTCGGCCCTGTGGCGCTGGTCATGGCCACCTTGGCCGATGCGTGGGCGGCCCTGTGCGGACGTCGCTGGGGTAGGCATGTTTGGTTTAAAGGGAAGACCATTGAGGGGAGTGCATCGTGCCTCCTGGCCGCCTTTGCCTCCGGCCTCGTATATTCGGCCCTTTTGCCCCTTTTTCTCCCTTGGTATGTCATATTGGGCGGCGCTATAATGGTCGCACTCGGAGAGGCCCTCTTCGTCGGGGAGATCGACAATCTCTTTCTGGCCCCAGCGGCGGCCTTTACATTGTGGTATTATGGGAAATGGTTAGTTTATGGGATATAGAAGTTAAAGAGGGAGGCGTCTGAAGTGTCCACCATTGGATATCTCCAGGACGGTTTTGAATCTGTGCAGTCGAGGATCCGCACGACCATAGAAACGCCCTTTTACGGTAACAACGTCGCGACGGTGGCGACGTTAAAGGAAGCTTACTTTCTGGCTAAGGAAAGCCCTGGGAGCATAGAGCTCACCGGCATGCCTGTGTACGAGCCGGAGAAGCAGGGATTGCCGGAAGGGGCTAACGTGTTGCTCTTCAACGACGGAGCTGTAGTGGGGCGCTGCGCCGCCGCGCGCAGGATAGTGAGTGAGCCAGGCGTCAACATCGATGAATACGCTGCCAAACTGCGCGAGGCAGTTTACGGCACCCGCTTTCGCACGCTCTACCGCGCCGAGGCCGTGGTGGGGTTGGACCCGGACTTCATGTTGAAGGCGCACCTTTTGGTCCCTGAAGGGCACGAGCACATCCTCTACAACTGGCTGCTCAACTTTCAATATATAAATGAGCGCTACAGCGAGATGTATGCCAATTCCAGGCCCTACCCTGAGGGCGACATCTTCGTCTTCTCCGACCCGGATTGGCGCCATCCGGATCATCCCCTCGGCTTGGCCTTCTTCGACCCCCTACACAACTGTGCAGCGCTTTTGGGCTTGAGGTATTTCGGCGAACACAAGAAGGGGACGCTCACGTTGGCGTGGGGAGTCGCCGTCAGGAACGGATTTATCTCCTGCCACGGAGGGTTGAAGCGCTACAACCTGCCCGGGGGCAAGAGCTTCGTCGTGGCCGTGTTCGGGCTTTCGGGCTCGGGAAAATCCACACTTACCCATGCGAAGCACGGCGGCAAGTACGATGTGGCGATCTTGCACGACGATGCCGTCGTCGTTCACTGCGACGAAAAATATTCGGTAGCGTTGGAGCCCACTTATTTCGACAAGACCCAAGACTATCCCTTGGGCAGCGAAGCTAACAAGTTCATCATTACGCTGCAGAACAATGGCGTCACAAGAGATAAAGAGGGAAGGCTCTATCCCCTCACCGTAGATTTGAGAAACGGCAACGGCAGGGCGATAAAGTCGAGGTTGTGGTCGCCGAACAGGGTCGATCGTATAGACGAGCCTATAAACGCCATCTTTTGGCTGATGAAAGACCCGACGATGCCGCCGGTCGTGAAGATAACGGAAGCTTCCCTGGGTTCAGCCATGGGGGCGACGCTCGCCACGAAGAGGACCACCGCCGAGAGGCTCGCCCCCGGCGTCGATCCGAATGCCCTCGTATTCGAGCCCTACGCCAACCCCTTCAGGACCTACCCGTTAGGGGTGGATTACGAGCGGTTCAAGGCATTGTTGGACGGCGGCGTGGATTGCTACATCCTAAACACCGGCGACTTCATGGGCAGGAAAGTGGAACCCAAGCATACCCTGGGGATCATAGAGGCGATTGTGGAAGGTAAAGCTCGCTTTGTGCCGTGGGGGAATTTCTCCAAGCTTCAGATCATGGAGATCGAAGGCTTCGCTGCGGATTTCAGCGACCCGAAGTATAAGGAGCAATTTAGTGCGCGCATGAACGACAGGATTAGGTTTGTAAAGGAGAGGGAGACGGAAAAGGGCGGCTTCGACAAGCTTCCGCCTGAAGCC
>LGFQ01000086.1 GCA_001508935.1 Synergistales bacterium 54_24 | reverse complement strand
GCAACCGTGAACCACCTCGCGATTGAAAGCACGCAAGGGCATGAAGATAACATGCTAAAGGATGGATAAAATGTGAAGCGGCGACTCCCTATGTGCGCCGCCGCTTTTTAGATACCGACGTTGTCTCCTACGCCCCGACCTTTTCCGTAACTGCCGCTTTGAGGCTTGACACGAAGGTCTTGGCTGACCTTATCGCCTCATCACGACTTGGCGATTTGGCTATTAAGTTCACCAGTGCGCTTCCTACGACGATGCCGTCGGCATAGTGCAGGACGGCCTTCACCTTTTCGGGGCTGTCTATGCCAAATCCTAAGGCCAAGGGAGCCTGGCTGTGGCGTCTAACCCTTTTTAGATATTCTTCCACGCCGCTTTTAGGTCCTCTTGCGTCTCCCGTTATTCCCAAAAGCGAAACGCAATATAAGAAGCCGCAGGCCCTGCGCCCTATTTCCTCTAAGCGCTCTTCTGGCGTGTTGGGTGTAACCATGTATATGGGAGAGATCCCTTTAAGTCTTGTGGATTCGTAAAAATCCTCGCCCTCGTCGAAGGGCAGATCTGGAACGAGCACGCCAGACGCGCCGCTCTCTTTAGCCGCTTCGAGGAACCGCTTTGCTCCATACTGCAAAATGGGGTTGTAGTATCCCATCAGGACTAGAGGCGCCTTGACCTTTCCCTTTAGCCTTGCGAGCATCTCCAAGATCTTCTCCGTGGTGGTGCCACTTTTAAGTGCCCTTTGGCCGGCAGCCTGAATGACAGGTCCATCGGCCAAGGGATCCGAAAAGGGGAGGCCCACCTCGATTATGTCGGCTCCGGCCTCTTCGAGGGCCGGAATGAGCGATTCGGTGAAGTTGAGGTCTGGATCGCCGGCCATTATGTATGGAATCAAAGCCTTACCGCTTTTGAACGCCTGTTCTAACTTCATTGCCCTTCCTCCTCAGGCAAAAGTTTGCGCACCGTATCCATGTCTTTGTCTCCCCTTCCAGAGAGATTCACTACGAGTACATCCTTTTGCGACATCCGCGGAGCCGCCTTCGTTACGTACGCTATGGCATGAGCACTTTCCAAGGCAGGTATTATCCCCTCGAGGCGACATAAGAGCCCAAAAGCTTCCAAGGCTTCGCCGTCAGTAACCGAGGTGTATTCTGCCCGCCCGGAGTCCTTTAAGAAGCTGTGTTCTGGTCCTACGCCCGGATAGTCGAGCCCCGCTGAAATCGAAAAGGCGATCTGGATCTGCCCGTCTTGGTCCTGAAGCAGGTAAGACTTGCTGCCGTGGAGGACGCCGATTCGTCCGTCAGCGAGAGCTGCCGCGTGCTTTCCGGTTTCTATGCCGCTTCCTGCGGCCTCAACGCCCACCATTCGCACATCCCTATCCTCGATGAAGGGATAAAACAGGCCCATGGAATTGCTTCCGCCCCCCACGCACGCCACGAGGAGGTCGGGAAGCCTCCCCTCTTTCTTCAAGATCTGTTCTTTGGTCTCGTCTCCTATCACCCTTTGGAAGTCCCTGACTATCGTAGGATATGGATGCGGTCCTACGGTTGAACCTATCACGTAATGGGTGTTCTCGACGTTTGTGACCCAGTCGCGGATCGCCTCGTTTGTGGCGTCTTTGAGCGTTTGGCTTCCGGATGTGACGGGGACGACTCGGGCGCCTAAGATGCGCATCCTGTAGACGTTCAGGGCCTGGCGCTCCATGTCCTCTGCGCCCATGTAGATGGCGCACTCGAGCCCGAACTTCGCGGCTGCGGTCGCCGTGGCCACGCCGTGCTGTCCTGCCCCCGTCTCGGCTATGATCCGCGTCTTCTTCATCTTCCTGGCCAACAGTATTTGTCCCAAGGCGTTGTTTATCTTGTGGGCGCCGGTGTGATTTAAGTCCTCTCTCTTGAGGTATATCTTTGCCCCTCCCAAGTGCTCAGTGAGCCTTTCGGCGAAGTATAAAGGCGTGGGCCTCCCAGCGTAATCGGACAGAAGTTGCCCTAACTCCGCCTTGAATTCCGGGTCTTCCTTTGAAGCGTT
Source organism: Synergistales bacterium 54_24 (assembly GCA_001508935.1). Taxonomy (GTDB): domain Bacteria; phylum Synergistota; class Synergistia; order Synergistales; family Thermosynergistaceae; genus Thermosynergistes. Next base: position 7,220 of record LGFQ01000086.1, on the reverse strand, counting down.
GTATACGGTCTCGAGTTCCTCGAGGGCGGGTATGAGCGTTTCGGGCACATATCTGCCGCCGAAATCTCCGAAATATCCCTTTCTCTTCTCCTCTACCGTGATCTTCATAAAAGCTCCTCCTTCGCGAGGTCATAGATTCTAACTTTTTCAATCGCTGACGCCAAAGCCTTCCTGTCTTTGACGCCTAAAGAACTCTCCACGCGGCTGTTGAAGTCCACGGCCGCTGGAGATAGCTCCTTCAGGGCCTCGGTTATGTTTTCGGGCCCAAGGCCTCCGGCCAAGATAAAGGGCCTCTCGAAGCCCTTCAAGAAAGACCAGTCGAAGGTCCTTCCGCTTCCGCCCCTCTTCGAGTCGAAGAGGATCCAGCAAGATGCCTCATCGTATAGCACCGCGCGCGCTGTGTCTTCCTTCGATTCGACGCCGAGCGCCTTTATGGCCTTTAGGGGCGATGACGCCACCGTCTCCGGCGATTCGTCGCCGTGAAACTGGATACAGCTAAAAAGGCCGCTCTCTGCGATAGCCTTGAGCTCCCCCTCTTTGGGATCCGCCACAACCGCCACGGTCATCACAAAAGGGGGAACGTCGCGTGCGAGCTCTCGAACCTGGTCCAGCGTCACACGCCGCTTGCTCTCGGCCAGGATGAAACCCAAAGCATCGGCTCCGACTTCTATCGCCATCTCCACGTCTTGCCTCTTCGTCAGGCCACACACCTTTACCTGCGTCATTCGTGGTCACCTTCCGAGGAGTTCGCGCACTTTCGCGGCCGGGTCTTCATCCCGAACGAGGACCTCTCCCACGAGCACGGCGTCCGCTCCGGCCTCTTCCATGAGGAGCACGTCATCCCTGCCTTTTATGCCGCTTTCTGCTATGATGCACCTCTTGGTATTCGGTTCCAATGCGCGCATCCTTTGGATGAGGCGTGGCGCTACGGAGAGGTCGACGGAGAAATCTCGCAGATTCCTGTTGTTTATGCCGATTATAGGCGCAGGTGTTCTCAATGCTCGCCGCAACTCTTCTTCGGTGTGCACCTCCACTACCGCTTCCATGCCCAACGATGCGGCGCATTCTGCAAATTCGGCGAGTTTTTCGTCGTCGAGTATCGCAGCTATTAAAAGAATGGCATCCGCACCGAGGAGAGCGCTTTCGTATATCTGGATAGGATCTACGATGAAGTCCTTACGCAGGATCGGAAGCTCAGTGAACGCGCGCAGATGCTTTACGTCGTCACTCTTTCCGCTGAAATAGGCTTCCTCCGTCACCACGGATATCGCGGAAGCTCCCCCCATCTCATACGCTGCAACCTGCTTTTCGATGTCCAGGTCTGGCCTTATGGAGCCGCGGCTTGGAGAGGATCTTTTAACTTCGGCGATAAGGGCGATGTCGTCGTTTTCGGATAGCCGCCGGCTCAGGGAAGCGCGCCTCTGCCTTACGGCGGCTATCCTTTTTTTCTTTCCGGCCACTATTTCCTCTAACATTGGGCCACCTCTACGAGAGAATGCGCGAAGGCCTTGACTTGGAGCAATTTGTCCATGGCCTTCCCGCTGTCTATGAGGTCTTCCGCAAGGTGTGCTCCTTCTTTAAACGTCTTCGCCATATCTGTGGCCACGAAGGCGGCCGCCGCATTGAAGACGACCACGTCCCTTTTGGGGCCCCTCTCGCCGCTTAAGACGGCTGCGAGGATCCTCGCGTTGTCTTCCGGCGAATAGCCTGCCACATCCTCGAGGCTTGCCCTGGCGAGACCTGCGTCCTCCGGTGCGACCATGAGCTCTTTTATCTTGCCATCTCTGAGGAGGGCCACCTTGTTGGGACCGCAGAGCGAAAATTCGTCCATCCCTCCCGAGCCGTGCACCACGATCGCCCCCTTCGTGCCGAGGTTTTCGAGCGCTTCGGCTATGGGCAAGACGAGGTTAGGGTCGTAAACCCCCAAGAGCTGGTAGTTTGCCCCTGCCGGGTTCGTCAAGGGACCCAAGATGTTAAATATTGTGCGGACGCCAAGCTCTTTTCGCGGGCGAGCCACGTTTTTGGTGGCCTGATGGAAGTAGGGGGCGAAGCAGAAGCCAAATCCCACCGACTCGATCGAGGCCTTGACCTGCTCCGGCGACGAAAAGATCGGGATGTCGAGCGCCTCTAACACGTCTGCGCTGCCGCAGCGGCTCGAAACCGAACGATTGCCGTGTTTGGCAACGGGTATGCCGGCGCTTGCCACGATGAAGGCTACGGCCGTCGAGATGTTGAACGTGCCCTTGCCATCTCCGCCAGTTCCGCACGTGTCCATTAGGATAGGAGCATCGGTTTCGACGCGCAGGGCCTTTTCTCTCATGACGAAGGCCGCCGCCGTTATCTCCTCTACGCTCTCCACCTTCGCCTTCAGGCCTATAAGAAGCCCGGCAGACTGGATCTCCGTGGCCTGGCCGTCCATGATTATTTCCATGGCCTTGGCCATCTCGTCGAAGCTCAAGCTTTTTCTACCCGTTACCTTCTCGATGTAATGACGCAACATTTCATATTCCTCCTCTCGGCTCATCTCTTCTTGTAAAATTTTTGAGGATTTCCATCCCCACTTCCGTCAAAAACGACTCCGGGTGAAACTGAAGGCCCCACAGGGGAAAGTTTTTGTGCCTTATAGCCATCACCTCCCCCTCATCCGTCCACGCGGCCACGCGCAGCTCCTCAGGCACGGACGACTCGTCGACCTCCAGGGAGTGATATCGCGTCGCCTTGAAGGGGGAGGGTAGCCCGCAGAAGATCCCGACTCCGTTGTGGTAGATGAGCGAGGTCTTACCGTGGAAGACCTTCCTGGCCCTCCTTACCCTTCCGCCGAAGGCTTGGGCTATGCACTGGTGCCCAAGGCATACGCCGAGGATGGGGATCCTTGAGCAGAAGCTCTTTATAGCTGCCTCGCATATGCCGGCGTCCTCAGGCCTTCCTGGGCCGGGAGATATCACGATATGGCTGGGTTTTGCGGCCTCGATGTCTTCGAGGGAAAGGGCATCGTTTCGGACGACCTCCACAGCCTCGAGCTCGCTCAGGAGTTGCACGAGGTTATATGTGAACGAATCGTAGTTATCTATCACGAGGATCATGCTGCCTCCGCCTTCTTCGCTTTTTTCACGGCTTCGAAGAGCGCCCTGGCCTTGTTCAGCGTCTCTTCGTATTCCCTCTCCGGGACGGAGTCGCTCACTATGCCTGCGCCAGCTTGAAGGTAGAGTTTGCCCTCGACCTTGAAAAAGGTGCGGATCGCTATGGACATATCCATGTTTCCCTGGTAATCCACATAGCCCACGGCTCCCGCGTATGGTCCCCTCGGAACGCCCTCGAGTTCGTCTATCAGTTCCATAGCCCGTATCTTGGGGGCGCCGCTCACCGTGCCCGCTGGGAATGTATGTTTTAACACCTCAAGCGGAGAAATACCCGATCTTTTAATCCCCTCCACTTGGGAAACTATGTGCATGACGCGGGAATAGCGCTCCACCCCCAACGCCTCTGTCACGCGGACGCTGCCTGCTTCGCAAACCCTTCCCAAGTCGTTTCTGGCGAGGTCTATGAGCATCACGTGCTCGGCCAGCTCTTTTTCGTCTGCGAGCAGCTCCTCGCACAGGCGGATATCGGCTGCCTCTGAGGATCCGCGGGGCCTTGTGCCCGCCAGGGGGCGAGTGATGACTTTGTCTTTTTCTACCTTCACTAAGACCTCGGGGGAGGATCCGAAGACCTCCACGCCGTCGAAATCGAAGAAGAAGAGATAGGGAGAGGGGTTACCTTCCCTTAAGGTCTCGTAAATGTCCAAAGAAGGGATATCGGTGGGAATGTAGAAGCGCTGCGACAGGACGATCTGGAAGGCGTCGCCTGCAGCTATGTATTCCTTGGCCCGGCGGACCATCTCGATGAAGCTGTTGCGGCTTTTGTTGGATATCGGCTGATCTGCGTACGTCCCACCTTTGGAAGGTTCTGTTGCGACAAAGGTACCGCTTTCGATGATGCTCGATACATAAGCGACTTTGCCCTTGGCCTCGTCCAGGAGCCGTGCTGCCTCGGAGTCTCTTTCCTCAACGTGGACATTTGCGAAGATTGTGGCTCTCTGCAGCAGCGAGTCCACGATTACCATGACAGATGGCTCCATCAACATGGCTGGCGGGCGTGGAAGAGCCTCTCCCATTGTCCCGCCATTTCGTAGCCGAAATATCCGGCCACCCCTCCGGCAAAGGGGAACTTCGCGCTTTCTGGCGCGTGCCTCTCTTTTAGATAAGCCTCGACCTCTTTCAAGAAATCTTTGCCTTTTTCCGCCACGAAAAGCCTTTGTGGTGCAAGGCCTATGTGGGCATAACGCCCCCTTGCCTCTCCGGAGCCCCCGGCTTCAAAAATAAAAGATGCCGGAGAGATGGCTTTCAGCCTTCTGTATAGCGAAAGCGCATCCTCTTTTGTCGGCACTTCGGCTACAACGGGCGTAATCTCATACTTCCGAAAGCGGATGGGAAAGCGGTCAAACGATGTCGCTTCGAGCTCCTCGCCTATTGCTGCCTCTGTCTTTGCCCTCATCAATCTCAACTCCTCTCGCCTGCACATAAAAATTTAGGGGGAGAGCCTTCATGACCCTCCCCCTAAATCTATCGGGCATAAAAACAGGGCCATGAAGACCGATCCTTTCGGATCTGCCTCCCTGGCCCTAAAGCGTCTATTTTCGCCTAAGGCTCAGGTGGCAGACTATTGAGTCCGCCACCACCAGTTGAGCCGAACAGCCTTAACTGTCATTTTGAACCCTCCAAAACGAGGCTAATACGAGATTGATCAAAACTTACCACACGCAACCTTCCCTTGTCAAGGGGATCGGGGCTTTTTTGATCGAGCAATGATAACATGGCCTTTTAGAATGTCAAGCTCATCCCTCTTTGCGCATGCCCACCTGCTTTTATATTTGTAAGGAATTAGCTAAAATTATAGAGCGCTAGTCATAAGCAAGGCGAGTGGCCTCATCGCTTACGACAGGGGCGATCAATTCTTGCCACATAGGCGAATCCCATGTTCCGAGGGCGGAGTGGATCTTATAGTATTTCTCGGGGATGGGGTGGGTTCCCACGACGACCTCAAGGCCAAAAGCCTCTTTAATATATCTTTTGAAGTAACCAACTCGATTGCAGGGAGGATAGCCTACGACCATCCCCGTTGCGAGATGCACTACATCTGCTCCGTTCTTTTTCATCTCAGCCGGTGCATATTCCACATTTCCGCCAGGACAACCACTGCATGTGGTATATCCTACAAGTTGTACGTCTTTATCTTTATAACGGTCAAAGGCGCCCTCTCTGTTGTAAAGGGCTCTCAGACATTTTCCCCCAGCGCAGGTCGCATATCTGTTACAGATAATGATGCCGAGGTGCACGACTTCTTTCATTCCCAATCCCCCTTCAGCTTTATGTATCGGTGACGAAAACACTCTCGCCTGCGGCCACAACGCAAACATTGTAAACCTTAAAAGTTCGCTGAAAAACTCCCCCTTTTTCTTGTTTTATGTTATCATGATTCTCGAGAAAGCAATAGGTCTTTAGTCCTATTTTTCATCTCCCATCTTTTCTTGCTCTATGGTATCATAGTACTTAAGAAGCCATATGTGAATTAGGAGGTCATATCTCAAGTTGGGACGCAGATCGAAACAGGCGACATCCCTCGATGCTGACATAAAGAAGCGTCTTCCAAACAGTTATTTCTTAAAGGTTGACGAGCTCATAGACTGAGATCCGATAGAAAAGAGGTTAGAACCCCTGTATGGCCCTTCAAACGGACGTCCGAGCTATCCACCCTTATGATGCTTAAAGCCCTCCTCTTGCAGCGGTGGTTTAATCTCTCTGACAGGGGCTTAGCAAGACAATAGCAGATAGGTTGTCATTTCAAAGCTTTTTGGGTTTATCTCTTACAGATCCAATCCCGATTGAGGCGACCTTCTGTCGTTTCAGGTAAAGGCTTCAAGAAGTAGGACTATTAGAGGAGCTGTTTTCCATCTTGGATTCAGAATTTGACCGACTGGGCCTTTTGGTCAAGAGGGGGTCATTCATAGATGCCACGATAGTGCAAGCCCAAAGACGACCCCCTTCTAAAGAAAAAACCGATAAAGAGAAAGAGGAGGAGGCATCGGGGATGGTTTATAGAGAAGTAATTACGGAGAAACGGGAAGATTATGTTGGGCAGATAACGTTGAACCGGCCGGAGGATTTGAACACCTTTAATACCCAGATGGCCCATGAACTCGATGCAGCCCTCCTGGAGTTTGACGAAGATAGTAATATCCGCGTGATTATTGTAAGGGGATCTGGAAGGGTTTTCTGCGCCGGAATAGATCTTAAGGAATTTCCCGGTCGCAGTGCCGCGGAGTATCAGGGGTGGGTGGAAAAAATGGAGAAACCTTTTGTCACCATTTCCAAGATGAAGAAACCTGTTATAGCTCAAGTTCATGGTGTGGCTGCTGCAAACGGTATGGGCCTTGTCGCTGCGGCAGATCTCGCTATAGCTTCTGAAGACGCCCGAATGGGCCTAACTGCCATAAATGTGGGCCTCAATTGTATAGGGCCTGTCATTGCTGTATCCAGATCGGTGGGGCGAAAAAAGGCCTTGGAGATGCTTCTCTACGGTAAACTTATACCTGCGGCGGAAGCGCTGTCTCTTGGGCTTGTAAACAGAGTTGTGCCCCCTGATACGTTAGAGAAAGAAGCCAGAATTTGGGCCGCTGAGCTTGCCCAAAAGAGCCCCCTTGCCATTCGAATGGCAAAACAAGCCTTTTATACCTCTGAGGATATGGATTATGAAAAGCAGTTTGCCTACACAAACGAGGTATTTGCGAGGCTTTGCACTACTGAAGATGCAAAAGAAGGCATTAGTGCCTTTTTTGAAAAACGCAACCCAACTTGGAGGGGGAAATAACCCCTTCTCGTTTGAAATCGATGGCATTCCTCCTCATCACTACCACCCAGTCAAAATTACAAAAACGTAATGGGGGTTCAAAACAGGATGTTTAAGGAGTGCCTCTTGAGGTGTATGAGGGCGTACATAGAGAGCGTAGACAGAGGCTTTGTGGAAAATAAGTCCTTTCGTAACCCTTGAAGAAGAGCGTGACGATTGAGCAGAGTCCGCCGAAGGAGGAAAAGGTGAACCGCCCCGGGATTGACGGAGAGTAAAATTCTTGAGAGGATGGAGCCATGAAAAACCAAATCAGATACTCACAAGAGGTAAAGGAA